>JAACDH010000528.1 GCA_009936995.1 Rhodobacterales bacterium | reverse complement strand
GGGCGAGAACCAGAAAACGTGGGACCGCGGTGTCGCCTTCACCGGCACGCCCGAGCAAGTCAAAGAAGGCCGTATCCACCTGCACTATGAGCTATACTTGCACAAGGAGTCCCTGAAGAACGCGGAGCGGACGATTCCGTTCTAGACCTCGCCTCGCCCAGGGGGCTCCTAGAAGCCCGGCACGCCTTTCTCCTCCATGATTCCCAGCAGCAGACCCGGGTCATCGGTGATGATGCCGTGCACGCCGCCGTCGAGGTACGTGCGCATGTCTACCTCGCTGTTCACCGTCCACAGGTGCAGCTTAATCCCCACCCGTTCGGCCTTGGCCACCAGGGTGTCGTTGTAGAAGTAGTACGGGATCTGCGCGATCTGACCAGGTGGAACGTAGTTGGCCTCGGCCTCGGGCTGGAGGGCAACAAAGGCGGTCCATTCGGCCTCGCTCATGTTGGTGACCCAGCCGGGATGGGCGGCGCGAAAGGCCACCACGGTGACCTCGTCGAACGCAGCGATGCACACTTGGTCCTTCAGGCCGAACGCTTCGATGAGGGTGACGACGTCATCGTAAATGGGTGGGTCATTTTGCTTGATCTCGACGTCCCAGTGCATGTCGGGGAAGGCCTCAAACACGGACCGCAGGGTGGGGATCTGCACGCCCGTTCCACGGAGGGGGAAGGTGGTGCCGTCGGTGGTGAAGGTGTAGGCGGCGTCGAGGGCCTGCACCTCGGCCAGGGTGAGGTTTGAAATGGCGCCGGTGCCGTCGGTGAGGTTGTCGACCGTGGCGTCGTGAAACAGCACCAGCTCGCCGTCCGACGTTCGGAAGACGTCGAACTCGACAATCTTGGCGCCGGCGTCGATGCCCGCTTGAATACCTTCGATCGTGTTTTCCGGCCCCAACAATGCGCCGCCGCGATGGGCGATGTTCAAGAAATCGCTGTCCAACGCCCAATGCGTCTGGACTGTGGTCACCGGAGCACCTGAATCGGTTGGGGTGTCCTTGTCATCGTTCGGACCACAGGCCATTAACAGAGCGAGCAACCAGATCGTACGCATTGAGAATCCCCGCTTCCTGAGCCTAAGCATCGTAACCCGAGGGCTTGGCCACCTGTGGAAGAAATGTCACGGAACCAGGCGTTGGGCGCCACCACTTTGGACCAAATGTGAACCGTTTGTAATGGGTGGACAATCTCGGCTTAGATCGATTACCAATTCGGACAGCCCATGTATTTATGCGGCGAATACTCCGCTCCCGCCCCCTGGAGAATCCATGCTCGTCCTCTCGTTGCTCGCGCTGAATGCCTTTGCCTCCGATCCATGTAGCAAGGCCAAGTACAGCACTGACAAAGCAACCCAAGAGACACGCATCAAGTTCAGCGGCGCCGACTGGCAGATCATCTCTACCCCCACGGGAACCGAGTATTCAACCCGCTTGTTCCGGTCTGGCGTCACCCAGTCCACCCTCAAAGAGGGCTGGCCGATGAACATGGCGTTCGACGACGGCAGCCTCATGCGCATACACTTGTCCCAGGACGCCGAAGCCAAGACGCAGACCGACGAGACCGGCAGCTTCACCCAGTGGCAGACCGTTTTCGTGGTCCCCGATGTCAGCATCGAGCGCCTCGCCGCCGCCCCAATCACCGCCATCAAAACCAACCTCGGCTTAGGCGACACCACCACCGAAGTGGGAAAGGCGCGCAGCAAGAAGCTTCAAGCCGCCTTCCAGTGTATCGCCGGTCAGAAGTAAAGCGTCGCGTCTCGGGCACCGGCCGGTCCTCGCCGAAAGGGCTGGGTGCCAAGGCCCTGACCGGGATTTCATGCACGCCTACGGTTCTGCCACCACACCCAAGCGAAGAACACGCCATAGGAAATGTCGACCAAGCCGTAGATGCCGAAGAAGGACGCGGTGAGCGGGTGAGCCGCGGCGAGCTGTTCTGCGGCGTCGGGCGTGGTCATCCAGAACCGAATCCATGCGAACCCGTAGAACGCCTTCTCGATGGCAAAAACCAACGATGTCCATGGGGTATGGGCGTACGTCCAGGCGACAGTGAGGTATGCGAAACCCCACACCGCGACGAGCGCGCAACCATCGGGGCTAAACAGCGGATCGATGACGCCCAGGCTGTTCGAGAATCCCTGGCTGAATAGGGTAATGCCAAGGACATTCACCGCAGCGGCGGAGAAGAAGATTCGTTTCGTCCAATCGGGCGAGGTCGTCATGTGGCACTCCGGTTTGATTTGACTATTCCGAACCCTTTAGAGGGTTCTCAGGGACTGGCCAGAAGCTAACGGTTCGACCATCCAGATGCGGGCGACCATGAAGACCTCCGTCTCGAGCATTAAACCATGTGCGATCTATACCGCACGAAGGGGCCGGTTCAGCCGTCGATCACGTCCAGCACCATCGAGACCTCGTCGAGGGCGTTGGGCCAGTGCGGCGAGAAACGCAGCTTGCCGTCTGGACCGCTCATCGAGATTCCTGCTGCATTGAAACGCTCGGTCCACGCGACCGAGGTGGCGCCCTTCGGAGGCAGGACAGACAGGGTTCCCGCAGGAGAACCGGGCAGGCGAAGACTGGTGAATCCGCGCTGGACCAGGCCAACTTCGAGGGCGTCGTTGTAGGCCCGAACGTGCGCCTGAATCTGCGGGACGCCCAGCGCTTGAATCAGCTGAATACCCGCTTCGACCGCCACACAGCCCAGCACGCTCATGGAGTGCCCTTCGAGGAAGCCAATGTCATCGCGGAACGGCCGGTCATAGTCGAGGTGTCCGGGGCCGTCGAGGAGGAACCCGACGGGATTTTCGTGCGATAACCAACCTGCAATACGGCGATTTAGCGACGAGACTCGATGGGGAGCGGCGTACACAAATCCGACCCCCTCGATACCCATCAACCACTTATGACCGCCCGTCGCCAGATAGTCGATGCCCAGCTCGACCACGTTCAAAGGCATCACCCCCAGGGCCTGAATTGCGTCGACGCACACCTCGGCGCCGTGGGCATGGGCGAGGTCGCAGAGGCCCTTGAGTGGCATGGCGCGACCCGTAGAGAACTGGACCGCGCTGACGGCGATCAACCGTACCCCGCCTTGGTTCAGCGCTCTCTCAACAACTGAGAGCAGGTCGGCGTCGTTGAGCTCGGCCTGTGGCAGCCGCTCCACCAAGGCGCCGGTGGCTTGAGCCGCGCACATCCATGTCGTGATGTTGGCCGGGAACTCACCGTCAAAACAGAGAATTCGGTCGCCAGTCTTGAACGGAATACACGATGAAAGGTCGAGCAGCCCGCGATTGGTCGACCCGGACAGCGCCACGTCGGAGGCCGCACAGCCGAGCAGATCAGCCACCCTCGACTTGAGCGCCGCCCGTTGCTCCATGGCCCCGTGGACCGCGCCCAAGCCGAGCCGCCCATAGTGGGACATCCACTGGGCGACGGCGGCTTGAACCGGCTGACTGGGCGGAGAGACCGCCGCGTGGTTCAGGTATGCGCGAGCCTCCAGGTCGGGGAACAGCGCCCGCGACCCCAGCACTGGACGGGTCATGGACGTAGCCTATGGAGCTGGAGGAATGGCGCAAGTCGGCGGTGTGGTGTCAAAGAGGAAGTCGTTGCACTCGCCATTACAGGTGTTGTAGCCGTCCCCGTCGAAGTCGTTCAGATTAGCCGCAGCGTTGTTATCGTCGCAGTCGCCGTCGCAGGTGCTGGCGCTGTCGAGGTCGACGTCGCTGGGGTTCATGGCAAAGTCGGCGTCGTCGCAGTCGTCGAAGCCGAGGACGAAGCAGCTGGGCTCGATGGAGCCATTGCAGAACTGGACGCTCTCGCAGAAGCAGTCACCGTCATCGTCGTGGAGCGCGGTGCCCTCGTCGATACGACCATCGCAATTGTTATCGGCCCCATCGGCGACCTCGAGGGCACCCGAGAACACAAAGCGCTGATTGTCATTGCAGTCGTCGACCGGAGCGGCGCCCGGATAAAGCACGCAGTCCTCGTCGATGTGGCCATCGAGGTCGAGATCTTTGTCGTCTATGGTGCCAGAGCAGTCGTCGTCGACGCCGTTGCAGGACTCGTCTTGATTTGGGTAGATCTCGTCGTTGGTGTCATCGCAGTCGACCAGTCCGATCGCGCCATCACCGTCTGGGTCGGCGTCGTCGGGATCGACGACAATGATGGCGACGCTGTCTTCGCCGATGTTGCCATCGTCGTCGGTGACCTCGAGCAGCACTCGCCAGGTGCCGGGCTCCAGGTCTTCCCAGATGGTGG
The DNA here is from genome assembly GCA_009936995.1 of Rhodobacterales bacterium. Classification (GTDB taxonomy): domain Bacteria; phylum Myxococcota_A; class UBA796; order UBA796; genus JAACDH01. The sequence continues at coordinate 16,519 of JAACDH010000528.1, read as the reverse complement.
CCACGTCGCCAGAGGTGTTCGCCTCGGCGCTGCCGTCGATCACGACACGCGCCCCACCCGTCGTGGGCTCGTACGCCCAGACCACTTGCAGGGTCTCGGGCTGTTGCTGGATGTCGGAGATCTCAGCAATCAAATCCACGATCTCGCTAGAGATGTAGGTGCCGTTGTCGAAGGGAGACGTGATCAGGCCCACTGGCTGCTGCGTTTGACCCACAATCTGTATGCTCACCGTGGCGACGCCCTCGGCGCCCTCGGTATCGGTGGCCCTGAGCTGGAGAGAATGCAAGCCAGCCGTAAGGGTGACGGCGGTGCGAATGGTACCGTTTTCATCGGGGACCAGCGTCGCGAGTTCGCCATCTAAGTCGCTACGCCACACCACGGATTGGATGTCGTCAATGCCATCGGCATCGGCAACCGTGCCCGTCAAGTCGAAGAGCTCACTGTCGGTGAACACGGCCCCGCCGATGGGCGCGGTGATGGCCGCAGTCGGCGCCAAATTGTCGCGAGGAATGAAGTTTTGTTCTGGCGCACAACCGGCCAGGACAAGGCCGCAGAGAATCGAGCTATAGAAGGGAAGACGAACCATATGCACACTGGGGAAAGGTAGAGCCCGTTCGCATTCTGCGTCAGGTTCCTGTGAGGCGCTACCCCTTAGCCCAACTATCTTTCGATTGCCCGTGCTCGTCCCCTGGTGGCGCAGGGGGCGCTGCGGCCATGAGTGCGTCGTGCAATGACGTCAGTTCACCAAGTAATCGACGTCCGAGAGGCGTGGGTTCGGCCTTCTCCCCCAGAACATCCAAGCCCGCCTGATTCGATCGCAACACTGCGGCCCGGCGCCGAGCAAATCGGTGCGCGTCGGGCCAATCCCGCTTGGCCAGCGCATGGTGCATGGCGGCCACAGGCACAAAAGCGTGTACCGCCAAGAGGACGCCCATTAAGGGACGAAGGTCGGGGCGCACGGGTGACGACGTCCAGCAGGTGCGCCCATTTCGCAGCAGTGGATCGAGCCAAGTGAGCGTGTTGAGCTTGCCGTGCTGAGCTTCGTGGACGATGGCCTCGGCCAGCGTGAGCGGATCGGGGTGTAGCGTCAGGTAGGCCATTCGTGGCGCCTCTCGGAACGAGGCAGACAGGTGCATTTCGGGCTGATATCCGACGGGCACCAGCCGCTGTAGTGTGGACGGAAGCTCGGCGTACCAAGTTGGCAGGCCCGCTTCGACCAGCGCCATCGCCTCCGACAGCGCGGCGGTCCAGTCTTCTATCGAGCGGTCACCGAGGTCGAGTTGGTTTCCGCTCTTCTCGGGGTGTGCATCGTCGTTGGCCAGTGGGAATAGGTCGAAGGCCGCACACCGCACGCCACCAGGTAACGCGTGGGTCTGGGCCGCCGGAACGCAGCCACCGAGGTGCTGTTCGGTGCCGTCTGCCAGCCGAACGGAGAGGCCTTGGGGGGTAATTAATAGCCCCAGCGCCGGCGGTTCGAAGGTGTACATACGCACACCATCGGACAGACGCGTCACGGGAACGTCCCACAGGACTTGCTCTGGCAGCGTGCCGAGATGGGCGAGCAACGAAGGAATCACCAGGCGAAGCACATCGGCCACCGGACGAACGCCAGCCAGGCTCACCAGAATGGGGGACATCACGTCGGGTGCGCCGATGGCCGCCAAGACTGCCCCCTTGTCACGCTTGATCGCCTCGGTGAGTGCTTGCTGCACCTGGAACAGCGCACCAGGGCGCTCGGGTAGCGCGCTTGGAGGAGCGGTGAGAAGGTGTCGGAGTGCCAGTAACCGCACCTTTCGGGACAGCTTGGCCATGGTTCGATCGCCAGGTGGCGGAAGGGTCAGGAAACACGACTGCATGGACTTAGAATACCATGTCCGACGCAGCCCAAGGTGCGGGGGATCGCCCCATGCCTATGCAAGCTGCCTGAAACTCCCCCACCCACTCTTAGAGGTGTCGTGTCTGTCCGTGCCCCCCTGCCCGACTTGTACGTTTTGGCATCCACAAAACCGCGGGTTAAATCTATACTTGACGGCAGCCTACTCCCCGGAGGCAGCGATCCCATCGTCGAAGAGATCGTCGCCGCAGCCACGTCCTCCGCACCGGCTTGGTCGTGGACCGTCGCCGGCGGTGAGCCCACCACACGTTCCGATCTACCCACGCTCCTCACCGCGCTCAGCCGCGCAGGTGCGCCGCGACTCGGCCTGCGGACTGACGGCCTCGCCCTCACAAAAATCTCCGCCATCGAGACTCTTAAAACGGCCGGACTCAAGCGCGTGGTGATGCCGCTTCACTCAGGCCGCAGCGACGCCCACGACTGGCTGGTGCAAACCCCCGGTGCCGCCCGCCGCGTCCGCAGAGCCATCCAGATCATCTCCAGCCGCGCCATCGCGGTCGAGGCCGAAGTGGTGATCACTCGCTCCACAACGCCGTACCTCGACGAGACCGTGCAGCTGCTGGCGCAGCTCGGGGCCCGCGCAATCCATTTCCGACGTCCGGTGCTCACCCACCTCGGGGTGCAAGCCATCAGTCTATCGCCACGATTCGGCCTGCTTCAGCCGTACCTCACCGAAGCGATTCGGAGCGCCCGCAGCCGGGGCTTGGCGGTCCACCTGCACGACCTGCCACGATGCGCCAGCCCCGCCGGCTTCGACGCGGCCGGCCCAACTCGCCCCATGGCCTGGTGCGTCCCCACCTCCCTGAACTGGCAGCCCGCCATCCCCTCAAGCGGCCGCACCGATTGTGGAGACTGTCCGGCCTCCTGCCACGGGGCTCCCCAAGACTACGTCGACCTGTTCAATGTCACAGAATTTTCCTCAGTGACAAGTGCACCCGAGCCCGAAGACACCCCAGACGGCAGCGCCGTCGTGCCCGCGCCAGCCTCCCGAAATGGTTGGCAGCCCGCCACCCGCGTGTCCGTAACCGCTGAACGTGCGCGATTTGGCCCACCATCTCGCAGCCCACTGCCCGCAGACCACCAACCAATTGTCACGCTTCACTTAGCCCCAAACACACACAGCCGAGTCGCCCGCTCTACGCTGATTCGCGCCGCCCAGGATCGTCCAGCGGTGCTCCACCTCACCGGCCATTGGCTCACGCATCCGCAAGGACTAAAGCTGCTCGCCGAGACACGGTTCTTCTTGGGCGATGTTCATCTTACGGGCCTTATTCATCCGCTAGCCCCACTCAACGATCGGGCTCTAAAACGACTGGAACGGCTGCGGAAAGTGAGCGCCGTCTTGCTGGGGCCCACCGCCGAGCAACACGATCAACTCGCCGAATCAGATGGGGCGTTTGCCAAGACCGTTCAGCTATTTGAGAGGCTCTCTACCCTGGGCATCCAAACGGAATTCGAGGTTCGTGCGCCCGATCAAAACGCGATCGAATCCTACACAAGCGCCGTAAGACAGGGGCTGCTTCCCGCCCTCCCCAGATTTACCGTAGCCGACTGAGCGACGACCCATCGGTCCACGCACAGCCCCACTTAGCCCCCGAAGATCCCCCCGCGTTTCGTGGGGCATCGGCTTCGCCAAATGCGACGATATGAATTGTCGCTATACTGATCTGACGAAAGCTATCCTCAGGGGTCTCCGATGCGGGCATTATCCACCAGCATTCTGGTTCTTATCACCATCGCTGGTTGTTCCAATGACGACAAGGGTACGCAACCCACTGGAACTCAAGTTTCAAACCATCCACCGACGCTCGGCAGCGTCGAGCTCACGCCCAACCCGGGATTTGAGTCCACGCTGCTTACCTGCCAGGTAATCGGCCTCGACGACACGGACGGCGATAGCGTGACGGTCAGCTACACGTGGGCGGTCAACGGCACAGATATCGCGGCCACCAGCGGCACCCTCAACGGCGACGACTTCAGCAAGAGCGACACCGTCTCTTGTACCGCCACACCCAACGACGGCTTCACCGCCGGTTCACCGGTCACGTCAAATCAAATCAACATCCTAAACACGCCTCCCAGCGGTACAAATGTCCAGGTGGGACCCGTTCCCGCGGATCGCCTCGCCCTGCTGACCGCCACCGCCCTGGGCTGGTCAGACGCCGACGGCGACGCCGAAAATTGGGACTTCGCCTGGTACGTCAACAGCACGTCCGTTGGGGTCTCCGGCAACGTCTTGTCTGGTGCCTTCGAAAAAGGCGATGAGGTTTACGCCATCGCCACGCCCAACGATCTCGACGATCTCGGCGACCCACTGCAAAGCAACATCATCACCATCATCAACACGGCGCCCACCATGACTGGCGCCGAAGTCACGCCCGGCTCGCCCATCGGCGGCGATATCTTGGTGTGTTCACCGTCGGGTGGCGCCGACGTCGATGGCGACGCAGTCAGCTACACCTTCGAGTGGTTCGTCAACGGCGCCGCGGCTGGCAGCAACACCGAGCTGCTGTCGGCGCCCAGCTTCACCGACGGGGACGACGTCTACTGCGTCATCACCCCCACCGACCTCGAAGACGACGGCTCGCCCGTGCAGTCCAACACGGTCACTATTCAGAACGGCGCGCCGTCCATGGCCTCGGTCACCTTGGGGCCAGAACCCGCCAACGAAGCCACGATCCTCACCTGTGCACCCAACGGCCTGATCGACCCCGATGGCGATCCCATCAACCTGATCTTCAGCTGGATGGTGAGCGGACTGTCTGTTGGCGTGGGCACCTCCACGCTAGATGGCACCTACTTCGACCGCGGCCAGGCCGTTCAGTGCACTGTGGTCGCCAACGATGGCACGTCGAACAGTGCGCCTGGCATCTCCAATAACGTCATCATCCAGAACACGCCGCCCAGCGCTTCGTCTGTCGCTGTCTCGCCCAACACACCGTTCACGGTGGAGGACGTCAGCGCCACAGTCACCGGCTGGACCGACCTCGACGGCGACGCCGAGGGCTACCAGTACGCCTGGGACGTCAACGGCACCGTAGTCATCGGCGAGACCGCACCGACCCTGTCCGCGGGCAACTACATCAAGCACGACTTCATCATCGTCACGGCGACCCCCGACGACGGCACTGAGCTCGGCGTGCCCGTGATCTCCATCGCGGTCGAAGTCCAGAACAGCCTGCCGGTCATCGCCAGCGTCGACATCGCGCCCGGCGCTCCGCTCGCCACCGACATCCTCGGCTGTGTGGCCACCGGCGCAACCGACGCCGACAGCGACACCATCACCAACCAATACCAGTGGTACGTGAATGGCCTACCCGTAGGTTCCGGCACGGCACAGCTTCCGCCTGCCGCATTCACCAGCGGCGACGAGGTGTACTGCATCATCACGCCCAACGACGGTGAGGCCGACGGCGCTCCGGTCCAATCGGGCACATCCATCATCGACAACACCGCGCCTACCCTGGCCAACGTTGTCCTCACGCCCGACCCCGCGTTCGAGAACACCCTGCTGGTCTGTACCCCCAGTGGCGAGAACGACCCCGACGGCGACCCGCTGACATTCCTGTTCGCTTGGACAGTGAATGGCGTTCCCATCGCGGCGACCACAAGCACCCTCGACGGCTCTCAGTTCGACCACGGCGACACCGTTCAGTGCACAGTCATGGCCACCGATGGTGCCGCCAATAGCGCACCCGTGATGTCGAATAATCAGTACATCAGCAACACCGCTCCCAGCGCGCAGTCCATCGTCATTGGCCCCGCCGATCCTCAAACCTACGACGACGTCACCCTCTTCGTCTCTGGTTGGGACGACCTCGACAACGACCCAGAGGGCTACTTGGTCCAGTGGTTCGTGAACGGCTTCGAACTTCCCGGCGAGACCGCGACGTCGCTGTCCTCTACCTACTACGCCAAAAACGACCTCCTCTATGCGGTCGCCACCCCTGACGACGGCATCGACTACGGCGTGCCCTTGGTCTCGCTCGAGATCGCAGTGCTCAACACGCCACCTACCCTGGTGAGCGTTGGTGTGGGACCGGCCAACCCTTCGGCCAGCGACCTGCTGACCTGCACACCCACCGGCGAAGCTGACGATGACGGCGACCCCATTGCGCTCAACATCGAGTGGTTCGTCGACGGCGTTGGCATGGGCGCCGGCACCAACCAGCTGGCCTCCCCTGGCGCCGGCTCCAACGTGTACTGCGTGGTGACCCCGAACGACGGTGACGAAGACGGCATCGCCATCCAATCCAACTCGGTCACGATCGAGAACTCCGTTCCCACCATCGCGTCCGTTACCCTCACGCCCGACCCCGCCTACGAAGACTCCGTGCTGTCGTGCGCGGCTTTGGGTGTGGTCGACGCCGACGGCACCATCCCCACGCTCTCTTACGCATGGACCGTCGGCGGCCTCCCCATGGGCGTCATCACCTCGACGCTCGACGGTACCTACTTCGACCGCGACCAAGCCGTCCAATGTACGGTCACTGCCAATGATGGCATCGTCGACAGCGCCTCTGAACCGTCGAATATCGTTGTTATTCTAAACAGCGTGCCCAGCGCCACCAGTGTCGATATCGCCCCGGTCGACCCCACCACCAACGACAACGTGTTCCTCACGGTCAACGGCTGGGCCGACCTCGACGGCGACGCCGAAGACTACTTGTACCAGTGGTTCGTCGACGGCATTGCCATTCCCGGCGCCACGTCCACCGCGCTGCCTTCGGCCTTCTACAGCAAGCACGAGTTCCTCACCGTCGAAGCGACCCCCGATGACGGCACCGACTTGGGCATCCCGGTGATGTCCATCGCTGTCGAAGTGCTGAACTCACCGCCCACCCTGGTCAGCGCCTCCCTTGCGCCCACCAACCCCGTCACCACCGACACCCTCACCTGCAGCGGCTTCGGCCCCGGAGACGGCGACGGCGACCCGGTTGTCCTCGGCTACACCTGGTACGTCAACGATGCGCCCATCGCGGCCTCTACCTCTACATTGAACACGCCCGACTTCACCAGTGGCGACGACGTCTACTGCGTGGTCACGCCCAATGACGGCGAAGAAGATGGCGTTTCCGTGCAAACCGTCACGGTCACCGTCGACAACACCGCGCCCACCATCGGCTCAGTGACGCTCGCACCCGACCCCGCGTACGAAGACACCGTTCTCGTCTGCAGCGCCAACAGCGTTGTCGACCTCGACGGCGACACGCTCACGATGTCGTACCTTTGGACCGTCGCCGGCCTCCCGGTCGTGCCCACCACCGACACCCTCGACGGCACCTACTTCGACCGCGACCAGGCCGTGCAGTGCCGGGTCACCGCCAACGACGGCACCATCGACAGTCTCTCGGTGGCGTCGAACAACGTCATCATCAGCAACACCGCGCCCACAGCAACGTCGGTGTCGATTGCGCCCAACATCCCCTACACCGACGACACGGTCAGCTTGACCACGTTCGGCTGGGACGATCTAGACGGCGATCTCGAAGGCTTCGTCTACCAGTGGCACATCAACGGCATCGCCATCCCCGGCGCTACGTCCACATCGCTGCCCTCCGCTTTCTACGCGAAAAACAACTCCCTCACCGTCGAAGCAACCCCCGATGACGGCACCGACCAAGGCCCACCCGTCCTGTCGGCGCCCGTGATCGTGCTCAATTCCTTACCCGCTATCGTCCAGGTCGACCTCACGCCCACCTCGCCGCTGGCCACCGACATCCTCATCTGCGACGCGTCCGGCACCACCGACGCCGACGGCGACATGATCTCCCTCACCTATGCGTGGTTCGTCAACAGCACTCCCGCAGGCTCCGGCACCAACCAACTCACCGCGCCCGCGTTCGGGAATGGCGACTCCGTCTACTGCGTCATTACCCCGAACGACGGCGACGAAGACGGCCTGGCGGTGCAGTCCAATGCGGTCGGTATTGACAACACCGCGCCCACCATCGCGTCGGTCACCCTCACGCCCGACCCCGCGTACGAAGACACGATGCTCTCCTGCGCCTACGCTGGCGCAAACGACGCAGACGGCGACCCGCTCACCTTCACGTACTCCTGGTTAATCAACGGCCTGCCTATCGCAGCCACCGGCATCACCCTAGATGGCACCGACTTCGACCGCGACGACACCGTCCAATGTCGCGTGGTGGCCAACGATGGGGCCGCCGACAGCACGCCCACGTCGTCAAACCCGATTGTGATCAGCAACAGCATCCCCAGCGCCTCATCGGTGAGCATCGCTCCCACCACGCCCTACACCGACGACACCGTGTCGCTCACCACCGTCGGCTGGACCGACCTCGACGGCGACCCCGAAGGCTACGACTACCAATGGTACGTCAACGGCATCGCGGTCCCCGGCGCAACGTCCACGGCGCTACTGGCCGCGAACCACGCCAAAGATGACGTACTCACCGTCTCGGCCACGCCCAACGACGGCACCGACACCGGAACTCTGTTGCTATCGGGCCCGGTTGTCGTGCTGAACACACCACCGGTCATGGCGAGCGTATCCCTGGCTCCCAACGCACCGTTGGCATCGGACACCCTCATCTGCACCGGCGCCGGCGCCGGCGACCTCGACGGCGACTCGATCTCTCTCGGATACACCTGGTACGTCAACGGCAGCCTCATCGGCACGACAACCAGTACGCTCGATGCCCCCGATTTCGCCAGCGGCGACAACGTGTACTGCGTCGTCACACCCAACGACGGAGACGAAGAAGGCGCAGGAGTCCAGTCCAACGCAGTCACGGTGGCCAATACCGCCCCCACCATCGCATCGGTCACGCTCACACCCTCGCCGGCCTACGAAGACACCACCGTCAGCTGCACCCCGGTTGGCGCCAACGACGCCGACGGCGACGCGCTCACATTTAGCTACACGTGGACCGTGAATGGCCTGCCGATCGCCGCTACGTCGTCCACCCTCGATGGTGTCGACTTCAACCGAGACGACGCCGTCCAATGTCGGGTGACCGCAAACGATGGCGCTACCAACAGCGTTGCGGTGGGGTCGAACAACATCGTCATCAGTAACAGCGCGCCCAGCGCCACATCGGTGTCCATCGCGCCCACCACCCCCACCACCAACGTCGGCGTGTCGCTCACCACCGCCGGCTGGTCCGACATCGACGGCGACGCGGCTGGCTACGACTACCAGTGGTACATCAACGGTGTCGCTGTGCCTGGCGCTACATCTACCGCACTGCTCGCGGCCAACTACGGCAGAGGCGACCTACTCACGGTGCAGGCTACCCCCAACGACGGCACCGACACGGGTACCCCTTTGCTCTCGGCGCCTGTCGAAGTCTTGAACACGGCGCCGGTCCTCGCATCGGCGTCCTTGGTCCCAGGCATCCCCTTGGTGACCGATACGCTCACCTGTAGCGCCTCGGGCTCCTCCGACGCCGACGGCGATTCAGTCACGACGTCCTATGCCTGGTACGTCAATGGCAATGTGGTCGCCGGCGCTGCCAACGAGCTCAACGCGCCGTCCTTCTCGAACGGCGACAACGTGTACTGCGTGGTCACCCCCAACGACGGCAGCGACGACGGACTGTCGGTTCAGTCCAACACGGTCACGGTCTACAACACTGCGCCCAGCATCGCGTCGGTCACGCTGACGCCCACGACCGCCTACGAAGACACCCTGCTCACCTGCACCGCGGTGGGCGCAGCCGACGCCGATGGCGACTTGCTCACGTACACATACGCCTGGACCATCAACGGCGTGCCTATCGCCGCCACTGGCAGCTCACTGTCGGGCACTGACTTCGACCGCGACGACACCGTCCTCTGTCGCATCACCGCCAACGACGGCGCGACCAACAGCCCCACCGTCGTCTCGAATAACGTGGTCATCAACAACAGCATCCCGAGTGCCACGTCGGTCAGCATCACGCCCATCAATCCCACCACGACCGACAACGTCACGCTGAGCACAGCCGGTTGGAGCGATCTAGACGGCGACACCGAGGACTACGACTACCAGTGGTTCGTCAACGGCATCCCCGTGCCCGGCGCTACTTCCACCACCCTGCTGGCGGGCAACTACAGCAGCGGCGACTTCATCACGGTTCAGGCCACACCCAACGAGGGCACCGACACCGGTACCCCCGTGGTCTCTAGCGCCATCGAGGTGTTGAACACGCCTCCGGCACTGGCGTCCGTCGGACTCTCCCCGGCCAACCCTCTGATCTCCGACACCCTCACCTGCACCCCGTTCGGCGCATCCGACGCCGATGGCGACTCCGTCACCTCAAACTACGCCTGGTTCGTGAACGGCTCGGTCATCGCACCTACCACGAACACACTTGACGCACCGGACTTCTCCAACGGCGATGACGTGTACTGCATCGTCACCCCGAACGACGGCAGCGACGACGGAGCATCCGTTCAGTCCAACACGGTCACGGTCGACAACACCGCGCCCACCATCGCGTCGGTCACCCTCACGCCGGGCACCGCCTACGAAGATACGTCCCTCACCTGTGCGCCGGTCGGCGCCAACGACGCCGATGGTGACGCACTCACCTTCGCCTACGCCTGGACCGTCAACGGCCTGGCCATCGGCGCGACCAGCAGCACCCTAGACGGCGCAGACTTCGACCGCGACGACACCGTCCAATGCCAAGTCACCGCAAACGACGGCGCTACCGACAGCGCCGACGTAGCCTCCAACAACGTGGTCATCAACAACAGCATCCCAAGCGCTTCATCCGTCTCCATTGCGCCCACAAACCCCACCACCAACGTCGGCGTCTCCCTGGTTACGCTAGGCTGGAGCGACATCGATGGCGACACCGAGGGCTACGACTACCAGTGGTTCGTCAACGGCATCGCGGTACCGGGCGCAACCTCCAATGCACTGTTGGCGGCCAACTACAACCGCGGCGACTTCATCACCGTCCAGGCCATCCCCAACGACGGCACCGACACCGGCACCCCTCTGTTGTCTGCTCCGGTCGAAGTCCTGAACTCGGCACCCACGTTGGCCTCCGCTTCGCTCAGTCCCGGCGTTCCGCTGATCACCGATACGATCACGTGTAGCCCGTCCGGTGAGTCAGATGCAGATGGCGACGCTGTCAGCTACGTATACGCCTGGAACGTAAACGGATCGGTCATCGCAGCCTCCACCAATACGCTTAGCGCGCCGTCCTTCACCAACGGCGACGCGGTGTACTGCGAAGTCACTCCCACAGACGGCACCGACGCCGGTACAGCCGTTCAGTCCAATGCGGTTTCCATCGAGAACACTGCGCCCACCATTGCGTCGGCCACGCTCACGCCCGACCCCGCCTACGAAGCTACGAACCTTACCTGTGCAGCCGTCGGTGCCAACGACGCCGATGGCGACGCCCTCACCTTCAGCTACACGTGGACCATCAACGGCGTTCCGATGGCCCCTGTCACCAGTAGCTTGAACGGCACCTACTTCGACCGCGATGACACCGTCCGTTGCCAGGTCACTGCCAACGACGGATCGATCATCAGCGCGCCCGCCGCGTCGAACAACGTCATCATCCGCAACACGATGCCAAGCGCAACCACCGCGACCATCGCCCCGGTCGGTCCCCAAACCTACGACGATGTCTCGGTTTCGGTGGCCGGTTGGTTCGACATCGACGGCGACGTCGAGGGCTACCAGTACCAATGGTACGTCAACAGTGCCCCGGTCGGCGGAGCGACCACAAACACCCTGTCCTCCGTGAACTATGTGAAAGACGACCTGATCAACGTCGAAGCCACCCCATACGACGGCACCGACACCGGCACCGTCGTCGTGTCCGGCACCATCGCAGTCCTGAACACCGCGCCCACCCTCGCGACCGCCGGTATCTCACCGGCATCCCCCGCTACAGGCGACTCCCTCACCTGCTCGCCCTCTGGCGCTGGCGACGATGACGGCGACGCGGTCAGCTACACCTACGCATGGTTCGTGAATGGCGGCTCGGCAGGCGTCACCACCAACAACTTCACCGCACCGAATACGGGCGACGACGTGTACTGCGTCATCACCCCCACGGACGGCGAAGATGCCGGAGCGGCGGTCCAGTCCAGTACCATCACCATCGTGAACAGCCCGCCCGTCATCGCTTCGGTCAGCCTTACGCCCGACCCCGCATACGAAGCTTCCACGCTCACCTGTGCGGCGAGTGGCGTGTCTGACCCCGATGGCGACCCCCTGTCGCTAAGCTACTCGTGGACCGTTGGCGGCGTCGGTGTCGCACCCACCACTTCCACGTTGAACGGCACTTACTTCAACCGCGGTCAGGCCGTTCGATGCACGGTGATCGCGAACGACGGCGGCAGCAACAGCAGCCCGGTGGCGTCCAACATCGTCACCATCGGTAACACTGCTCCTAGCGCGTCCTCCGTCGCTATCAGCCCCATTGCCCCCCAGACCGACGACAATGTCGGCCTCACGGTCAGTGGTTGGTTCGACATCGACGGCGACTCCGAGGGCTACACCTACCAATGGTATGTCGACGGCAACCCTATTTCCGGCGCCACTAGCTCGGCACTACTCTCGGCCGAATACAACAAGGGCGATTTCATCACCGTCCAAGCCACGCCCTTCGATGGCACAGACTTTGGCGCTCCCGTTCTGTCGCGGGCCATCGAGGTACTAAACACGCCCCCCCTCGCGCCCGTCATCTCCGTCACCCCCACCACCCCTGATGACGCCGAGACCCTGGTGTGCAACATCGACGTCCCCAGCTTCGATGCCGATGGCGACGTCAGCACCTACACGTACGCATGGGAGCAGAACGGCACGCCCACCGCCGAGACCGGCATCACGGTCAACGGCTCGGTCACGTCATTGGGCGACGTCTGGACGTGCATCGTCACCCCCGACGACGGCGAAGACCTCGGCGCAACCGCAGAGGCCTTTGTGGTCATCACCGACACCGCAGCTCCCGGCTCCCCCATCCTCGATACCCTCGACGCGTACGACAACGACAACACCTACGATGTCACCGGCTCTGCCGAACTCGGCAGCACCATCACCATCACGGCGGTCTGTGACGGCGCCTCAGGTGGCGTCTCGCTGACCACCGCCGACGCCACTACCGGACTGTTCTCCTACAGCTACACCGTCGCGTTTGGCGAGAGCTGCACCTTCACCGCCACGTCCACGGACTTCTTCGGCAACGTTAGCGGCAACTCCAATCAGGTCGGAACCGAAATCTGCGCGGTTCCTGACACCTACGAAGGCGCCGGTTACGGCGACGATATCAACAGCGCCATCGACGAATGGGGCGGACTGATCGATGATGGTCTCACCACATACTTCCTCGAAGGCAACATCCTCGACAACGATCCTGCTGACTGGTTCGTAGTCCGCGGTCTCGACAACACCGCAGCCGACAACATCGCCGGCGTCAATGAATACGACCTCCACATCCTGAGCACCGATCCTTCGCTTCAGTACACCTTCATCGTTCATCGGGGCGTCATCGGCTCCACGATTCAAGAGTGCGTGTCCCAAGGCACAGGCTACGACGAGTATAACGACTACGTCTTCGACAACGGCGATGGCCCCAACCACAGACCTGCGATGCCCCCCAACCTGTGCACCGACAACAGCAGCACGCTCAACAACTGCGAAGACATGGGCGAGTCCTACTATATCGAAGTCATTCGCGACCCGACCGCCACCTTCGACTGCACGAACTACCAAATCACCGTGACCAACGGCTTGTAGCTCACAATGATCGTTCGGTTCAATCGTCGAACCGTGCGACAGAACTCCAATAGTTCGCGATACGGCCACTCCGTTCCCACCGCCGGTACAACCCCGCTATACTAAACGCATGTGTCAACCCTAGGTGTCTCTGATGCGTGCAGTATCTACTCGTCTTCTGGTCCTTCTTAGCCTCGCGGCTTGCTCAAGCACCGACAAAGCCATCGGAACAGCGACGGGGACGCTGACTGGCGCCAATAATGCGCCCGCCATTGGCACCGTAGATCTCCCCCCCGATCCCGGCTACGAACAAACGTTGCTCAATTGCCAGGCCACCGGCATCGACGACCCCGACGGCGATGTCGTCACGGTCGCATACAGCTGGACCGTTAATGGTGTGGCCATCGCCGCCGCCGCAGGAACCCTCAACGGCGACGACTTCAGCAAGAACGACACCGTCAGCTGCACCGCCACGCCCAACGACGGAGTCTCGCCCGGCTCGCCGGTCAGCTCCAACATCGTGACGATTCTGAATACGGCCCCCAGCGGCACGGGCGTCGAAGTCAACCCCGACCCCGCCAATCAGCTGGACACCCTCACCGCTTTGCCGATCGGCTGGTCCGATGTCGATGGCGACACCGAAAAATGGGACATCGAGTGGTTCGTGAACAGCACGGCCATCGGCGCCACGGGCGACACGCTGTTCGGGGCCTTCGTCAAGGGAGACGAAGTCTACGCCATCGCCACCCCCAACGACCTCGACGACTTGGGCGATCCGCTGCAGAGCAACGTGGTCACTATCCTGAATACGCCGCCCACCCTCACCGACGCCGACATCACGCCGGGCGCCCCCTTTGGCGGCGACATTTTGCTCTGTAGCCCCTCGGGCGGCACCGACCTCGACGGCGACACCATTAACTACCTGTACGAATGGTTCGTCAACGGCTCGCCTGCGGGCAGCGGCACCGAGCTCCTCGCCGCACCCAGCTTCACCCGTGGCGACGACGTCTACTGCGTCATCACCCCTACCGACCTCGAAGACGACGGCCCGCCCATCACCTCGAACATCGTCACCATCCGGAACGCTGTTCCCAGTATCGCGTCCGTAACCTTGGCCCCAGAACCGGCCTACGAAAACACCGTGCTGAACTGCACCCCCACCGGCATGAACGACGCCGACGGCGATGCCATTACGCTCGCCTTCTCGTGGAGTGTGGGCGGACTGCCTGTCGCAGGCATCGGCAGCAGCCTAGATGGCAGCTCTTTTAATCGCGGACAAGCGGTTCAATGTACGGTTACCGCAAATGACGGCCTTGCCGACAGCCCACCGGCTCTGTCAAACCTCATCGTCATCCAGAACACTCCGCCAACCGCCCTCTCAGCCAACATCAGCCCCATCGACCCACAGACCCAAACGGATGTCACCGTGGTCGCCGCAGGCTGGAACGACCTAGACGGCGACGCAGAGCTCTACCAGTATCAATGGTACGTCGACGGCATCGCTCTGCCAGGAGCAACCTCAAATACGCTGCTCTCGGTGAACTACGTCAAGCACAACTTCCTCACGGTGACAGCCACGCCCTTTGATGGCATCGAGGCCGGCGTCCCCCTGCTCTCGCCGCCGGTCGAAGTGCAAAACACGCCGCCGTCGGCACCCATTGTCCAGATCTCACCCACTTCTCCGGATCTGGGCGACTCACTGGTCTGTAGCATCAACATCGGCAGCACCGATGCAGATGGCGACTTGATCATCTACGGATACTCGTGGACCAAGAACAGTGTACCCACGACCGACAGCACCAACAGCATCCCCGCCGGCGACACCCAACTGGGCGACGTCTGGGAGTGCATCGTCACCCCCGACGACGGAGAAGACTTCGGTCCAGTGGGAAGCAGTACCGTTGTTGTGGTCGACACCGTTCCACCCGACGCCCCGGTCCTCGACCCGCTTCCGCCCTACGGAAATGACGACACCTACGACGTCACCGGTAACGCAGAAGGCAGCACCACCATCACGCTTTACGCCACCTGCGACGACGGCTCGAGTGGCTCTGTCGTCACCAGCTCCGACCCCTCCGGCTTCTTTGACTTCTCCTTCACGGCGAACTTCGGTGAAGACTGCGACTTTTACGTTACGTCCGAAGACTTCCAGGGCAACGTCAGCGACGACTCGAACCACGTAGACACCTTGGTCTGCCCCATTCCCGACATCTACGAGGGCGGCGGCTACGGCGACCTCCAGTCCGACGCCATCGACGAATGGACCGCGCTCCCCGACGACGGCATCGGAAGCGTCTACCTCGAGGGCAACATCCTCGATACCGATGCGGGCGACTGGTTCGTGGTCTATGGAACCGATGATGTCGCTGCCGACACTTTGGCCGGTAGCAATCAATACAACTTCCACATTCAGGTCACCGACACCTCGGGCCAGCACAGCTTCGTGGTCCACAAAGGAGACCTGGGCTTTACTTCGCTAGAGTGCTCGGGTTCGGCATCCACCGGGTACGACGAATATAACGACTACGTCCAAGACATCGGTGATGGCACGCACGCCATTCCCTCGCCCACCAACCTGTGTGGTGCGGTCGGCAGCGCAACACGCAATGAGTGCACCGACATGGGTATCCCGTACTTCATCGAGATTATTCGTGACCCCGCGTTCACGTTCGACTGCACGAACTATGAGCTGACGGTCACCAACGGGCTCTAGCGCTTCGACTCACAGACGCAATCGCCAGTCCGAGCCAGCTCGGCGCCTCGGTGCACGAAACAAAAAGACGAGCACGCGATGCGCTAAAGGAGAATATCGGGCGCTCGATCGTCGAGTCCTAGCAAGCGCTAGGGATAGCGCACCAAGTGCGAAATACCAGTAGCGCGCCTGGAAATGCTGTCCCGCCAGAACGAAAATCGACCATCTTAGCCCAACG
>JAACDH010000527.1 GCA_009936995.1 Rhodobacterales bacterium | reverse complement strand
GGTGCCATCCCCGGTCTGGTTCAGAGTCGTAGCTGCACGAAGGCGCGCACCTTGCCTTGTTGGGCAAGAACTTTCGCCTCTTGGAGTGCACCCAATGGGTCGGCTCCAGGGGTAAGGCTGGTCTCGATCATCGCGTCGATTTGCCATTCAAATCCAGCGTGGTCTACCTGGGCTTGGCGCCTGGCCTCGGCGAGGCTGGCCAGACATCGTTCGGGCCTGGACGCTCGGCGAGAGATGATGGCCCGGCCGAGGTGAAAGTGCACGGGATGCACCGCTTCGACGGCGTTCAGCAGGCGCGGCCATCCGGCGAAGGCGGACGAACTCCAGCCGAAACGGTCGGCTGCGCGACAGACGGGGTCAACGTACCAGAAAGATTGATGGCGACTGCGGTTGGCGAAGGCCATTGCGTCGTCGTAGACATCGAGCGCGTCGAGGGCCATGCGTTCACGTCCGCCCCAGGTAGCGCCGCGAAGAACCGTTCGAGCCAGGTCGGCTTGTACCCAATACAGCGATAGGGTCGCGTCTTCTGCCTCGGGGTGCTTGGTGGGTCCGCGCCCGAAACGCCGTGCGCTCAAGTTGGCGTATCGTTCGGAGATCGACCATGCGGCCTCGATTTCGCCGGTGCAGACCAGGTGCCAGGCTTGGTGCACCTCGCCCATGGCGGCGAGATAGGGGTCGCCTGCTTGGCTTTGGGCTTTGGAGTAGTGCTCCCAAGTGGCCAGCACTTCGGGTTGGTAGCCCAGGTGGTCCCAGATCCGTCGAGAAGTGGGTGCGACTGCTTGCAGGCCCTGTGGATATCCAGCGAAGGGCTCATCGAGCTGGAGAATGCTTCGTAGGGCCGTCAACAATTCATCAGGGGTGCCGAAATCGTAGGCCGCTTTGGCGAATCGCCATGCGGTGGAGCACCGTTGAGGGGCTTCTGATGCAGCCGATGCGTCGACGGCCTGGCGTAGGAGCGCCAGTACTCGGTCGCCCTGGTGGCTTAGCCGGGCTTGTCGGGCCTCTGCGAGTAGTACGTCGACGGTGTTCATGGGAGTCGCTCGCGACCAGGTGTGGTTCACATCCGCCTGGTGAGCGGTAGCACCAAGTCGGGCCGTTGAAGTGCGCGACAGACTGCGTTGATGATCTGAACGTCATCGTCGAAGCCGAGCACGCCGGTGACCTCGTCATCGTCATCTTCGGTGATGAAGTACCGGATCGCGGCTTGGGTGATGGTATGCGCGTGGGGAAGGGCGCTTGTGCTGGCAAGCTGAAGTAAGCTGACGCAGCGTTTGCCGATGCGCTCGGCCTCGTCGACGTCGATGAGCGCGACATAGGGGCCCACCGACCGAACCGTAGTCAGGTACTTTTCTATTTCTTCGGTGAGCTGTTTCATAGGGACATATGCGTCGTTCAACAACAAGGAGAATCGTTCCCGATACTCGACAGGAACATCGTAGAGTAGTTCGGCGTATGGGCGGTTCACTCGTAGGTGTCGAAGACGTGGTCCCACAGGGTATTGCTGACACCGAACTTGAGGTCCTTGAACTTCTTGTTGTGGTGGTGCTTCATGTGGTGCGCGCGCAGCGCCAGCATCATCTTGGAGGTGGGCTTACCATGATGGGTGTAGTAGTGAATCATGTCGTAGCAAAGGTAGCCAAACATGATTCCCGCAAACACGCCCCAGGTCCAGATGGAGGCGACGACGACCGAAAGCGCTGCACCAATGCCGGCGACGATGGCCCATACGACGACGCCGAGCGCGACGCTGGCGGCGGGTGGCATGACCAAACGGTAACGGTCTTGGTGCCAGGTGTGGTGCACGCCGTGTAGGATATAGTGGAATTGCTCGCCCCACGAGAACGACGGAATCCAGTGGAACAGCGTACGATGAAGCCAGTACTCGAGGAGGCTCCAAATGAAGACGCCGAGTGCAAAGTGGCCGACAAGAGCGCCGGCAGAGGCCCCCGATACCGAACCTGTCCACATCCAGAAGCTGATGGCGGGCACGTAAATCGCGGGTACGACGTACCAAGGGACCCGGGAGAAAAAGTCGATAAGGTCCGACTTGAACATTCGGGGAGATTCTGGGGTTGCTCCGATCACGTTTCCTCCTACCATTCCGAAGCGGTAGTTATCATGCACGAACCTGCTTGTCAGGTTCCCAAGACAGGTTCAGACACGCCATCTAATTCGACCAATGGGTCGGTTTGGGTAGCGTTAGGTCGTCCACCCGGGCTGCGTCATCGCTGGCGCGTTCTGTGGTTAGGTGGAAAAACTAGGATGTATCGCGCTAACCTGCTGTACCACTCGGTCGTTATGACCCAGATCCAATCTTCTAAGCGACGGTGGAAAGGGGGTTGTTTTCCACCCGAGCTGGCGGTTCGTATCTTAGGGAGGCGCGCTGGGCTGCACGCGGGTGGGCCGACGGAGAAGAGCTGACCCTGGTGTTGGGAAGCAGGGCGACCCGTTGCGGTCCGCTTCGGGCGTGTCTCGTATGAACGAATCGCAACCCAGACGTCCTGTTTGCTGGGGCGACCCTAGGGGCGGTGGCCAGACCTCGATGCCCTAGGGCGCCGTGGCCCTTAGGAAGAAGGTCACCACGTTCTGGAGCAGGTCTTCGAGGGGCATCATTGGGTTGCCGCACCATGCCAATGCGGCGCCGAATTGGTTGACCAAGAAAAACTCGCTGAGGAGCTCGGGCGGAATCAACGCGCCGATTTCGCCGCGGTCCGCTGCCCGCCGCAGGGGAGCGACCAGCGCCGCTTGGAGCGGATGGCTCTCTTCGAGGTCGGAGAGATTCTGGGCGGTCCGGCGAAGGGCGACCATGCCGATCTCGGCGAGCATGCCAGGGTCGGCCTGCCATTGTGCGGCCATTCGAGTGGCCACTACGCCCAACACATTTGCGATGGGGGCGTCGTCGGGGACGGACTCCAGGACATCGACCATGGCTATCTGTGTCTCCATCATTAGTTGAAGAAGAACGTCATCTTTACTTGGATAGTGAAAGTAGAATGTGCCGCGACTTACGCCGGCCCGTTGGGCGATGTCGTCAATTCTAGACTCGTCAACCCCTTGTTCGCGAAACACCAACAGCGCGGCGTCGAAGAGTCGCCGACGGGTTTCTTCACGTTGGCGATCGCGACCGGTTCTCATTCGGCGTCCTTGATAGATGCGATGGGAACGTGTTCGTAGCGGGCTTCGCCGTCGAAGTTGGCCGGCGGGGTCCACACGCCGTCCAGCGCTTCGATGACCACCCATTGAATGAGAAACAGCTTCGCCACATCGTCGCGGTCGAGGTCGTCGTTGTCGAAGAGCGAGTGTAGACATTCGTCGATGATATGCGGCTGGGCACGCCACTCGATTTGGCGTACGCGATCGGCGAATCCGTCGTCTGGAGGCATAATCTGCTCGAGGACAGTTCTAATGGCTCTCTCGCTCGTCTTGATATGGTCGTTGGTGACGGTCTTGATACGACCGCCAGAGAGATCGTAAATTCGCGAAATCAGCCCCTGAAAAAAGAGCGCGGTGCCTCGTCCGCCGACGGTGAGAGAGCGGGCGTTAATGGCCACGTATTTGGAGATCCGCCGCTGATTTTTCACCAGGTAGGTGATGGGCTGTTTGTGCTTTTCCGTATCGGCTGCCACCTCCTCGACCCATTGATGGAGGCGTTCACGGGGGATGAAAAGGTTGGGCATTTCTGACTCCTCAAGGTGCTGCCGCTCAGGGTATCACTGTACATTGGTCTGGCAGCCCACGGGGCATAGGCCCAACAGCAGCACAGAATGTGCGTCTCTTGACCCGGGGGATCTACGGGGTGGCTGGGAAGAGATGCCGGTATCTCGATGTTCGAACACGGCCTTTCGCTGAAGAGTAGAACTGTCTGCATGAACGGGCAAAGAAGACCGATGTAGGAACCAATAAACCGTTTTGCAATTCCGTTAGACGCTCTCGTGGGTGAGATTCCAGATCCGTACCTACTGGGTTTCGGATTTCTCCACGAGCGGCACCTCATTTTGAATTGACACTGGCATGAGTCTGGGGCAAAATCCGTGGC
>JAACDH010000526.1 GCA_009936995.1 Rhodobacterales bacterium | reverse complement strand
GACCATGTGCCAGCTGGCCAGAGCGGCTCAGGAACATGGCGGACTGCGCCGCTACAGCCAGGTCAGCACCACGGCCGTGGCTGGCGTTCGGCAGTCCGAGGTGGTGGGCGAGGACCAATCCATCGACTGGGCGCGCTCGGACTACGACCCCTATGCGCGCACCAAGAAGTTCGCCGAGCATATGCTGTTCGAACTGCTCCCCGACGTGCCCAAGATCATCTTTCGCCCCTCCATTGTGATGGGAGACACCCGAAAGCCCGAGACGACTCAGTTCGACATGGTCCGCGCCTTTGTGGGGCTGGCCAAGCTGCCAGTGGTCCCCGTCGAGCCCCAGGCTCGGCAAGACATTGTGCCGGCCGACTTTGTGGGCGAGGCCATCGCTCGGCTGCACCTCAAAGAGAAGACCGACTGGGAGCGCTACCACCTGTCGGCGGGAACCCGGTCCTGCTGTACGCCCGAAGAGATCGGCGAGGCGCTTGCTTCTGTTGGCGTGGGCTACCGGCTGACGCCCCGGCTGGACAAACCGTTCGAGTGGATTGTCCGCGGCTTGAACCGCATGCCCCGAGGGTCGACCAGTCAACAGATTGGTGCGATGATGAAGGTGTTCTGGCCGTACATCACCTACGACACCGTGTTCGACAATACCCGCGTGTGCACCGAGCTCGGCATCACGCCGGCGAAGTTCACCACCTACGCACCTGGGCTGTTCGAGTTCGCCAACCGGGTGAAGTTCAAGTATCCTTATCGGCCCCTGCCCAACGGCAAGCGGGAGCGTGCGGCATGACGTGGTTCGACACCCTAAAGCGTGGCGCGCGTACGGTTCGCGACCGCGCCAAACAGGTGGATGCCGACGTGGGCCTACAGGGTTCCATGGCCGCCCTCATCGAGCTGGCCGGTCTTCGCTATGCCCTAGACCCCGGCGCCCAGTGGAAGCCGGGCGAGCCGTTTAAGTTGTTGTTTGCCGGTTATGCGGGCACCCGAAACACCGGCGCCGATGTGCGCGTCGAAGAGATGATTCGCCAGATTCGGTTCTTGCTCGGCGACGACCTGGCCGACCTGTCCATCCTCACCATCGATCCCGAGCGCTCTAAGGGCTACTTTCGCACGGTAAAGCAGCTGCACCTGCCGCAGATCTTCCCGCGCTTTGTGTTCGACACGGTCCACCAAGTGCACGGCGTCATCGCCTGCGAAGGCTCGATGTTCAAGTCGAAGTTCGCCAACGCGCTGTCCACGCTGATGGTTGGTGCTCTAGGCGTGGCCGCCGCCGAGAACAAGATCGCGGTGGGCTACGGCGGCGAGGCGGGCGGTATGGACCCCTCGCTCGAGTCTCTGGTACGTCGCTACTGTAAAGACGCGCTGATCATCGCCCGCAACACCGAGAGTCAGAAGGTGCTGGGCGACCTGGGCGTTCAGACACGCTTTGGAACCGACACCGCCTGGACGTTCGAGCCGTCTCCGCCCGCCGTGGCCGAGAAGATGCTCAAGGACGCCGGCTGGGATGGTCGCACGCCAGTGCTGGCGCTGTGCCCCATCAACGCCTTCTGGTGGCCGGTGAAGCCGGACCTTCAGCGGGGCTTGGCTTGGGCCATGAGCGGCGCCTACGACAGCGCGCACTACGACAGCATCTACTTTCACAAGTCTGGCAAAGACGTAGACGACGCGCAACAACGCTACATCCAGGGCATCGCCGACGGCGTGAAGCGCTTCCGTCAAGAGCAGCCGGTGTTTGTGGTCTTGGTGGGTATGGAGATGCTCGACCGCAGCGCCTGCGAGGCCCTCGACCAGGCCCTAGGCGGCGGTCATCCGATGTTCATCAGCAATGACTGGGACCACGTCGAGATGGTGGCACTCATCCGTCACTGCGACATGCTGCTCTCCAGTCGGTACCACGCCATTGTGTGCTCGATGCCTGGACTTGTGGCCTCCGCAGGCATCACCATGGACTAGCGGATCCGCAACCTGATGGCCGACCGCGGCACGCCTCAGTTCGCCCTTGGGGTCAGCGACGCAGGGCTCGGAAAGCGGGTCCATCGGGTGCTCACCGAGCTCCATCAAGACGCCGATCAGGTGCGTGATGGCATTGGTGCCACCGTGGTCAAGAACCTCGAACGAATGGGCGTCATGGGGCAGATTTTTGTCGATCATCTCCGCGAGCGTCACCCCGAGATGCCGATTCGCCCCGAGCTGGGCGGGCATGGCGACCCCTGGGACCACCTGCCGCCGATGTCCGAGAAGCTGCGCGCGCTCATCGCCCGCCACGCCAAGGCCGCTTGATGGACCCCTGTTTCTCTGGTCAGACGATGTCCTGGGCGGCGGTGGACGGTGCGCTCGAAGTGCGTCTACATCGTGATCCGCTCAACGAGATCGGCCTGCAGACCCTCCTCGAACTGGAACAGCTGGGCGAGGTGATTACCGCGAAACAGCACGGCTGCCATGCCCTCATCTGGTACTCGGATCGCAAGGGCTTCTGTGCGGGGGCCGATTTGCGGGCGCTGCACGCGGGGTTTGTCGAGCGTCGGGAGAACCAGAGGTTGGCGTCCATGGCCGACGCGCTAGGGCCTGTAGGCACGGTGCTCCGACGAGGCGCCAAGCGCGCCGGGCGGCCGCTGATTCGCCGCGAAGTTCGTCGGTTCATCGACCGAATTCACCGGGTGTTTTCCCGCTTCGACAGCGCGCCCATCCTCACCATAGCGGCCGTGAATGGCGTCTGTTTTGGCGGTGGATTCGAGCTGGCGCTCACTGCCGACCTGATGGTGGCCGAGAAGACAGCCCGGTTCTGCTTCCCAGAGCTTCGCTTGGGGTTGGTGCCCGGTTTTGGCGGGATACCTCGACTTCAGCGCGACTTGGGGAACGCCGTGGTCCGCGATCTGCTGCTCACCGGACGCAGCGTAAACGCCAAGCGAGCCCTCACCGTGGGCTTGGTCCGCGAGGTGGTGCCCGGGGGCAAAGGGCTGGATGCGGCCCGTAGAATCGCCGAGCAGGCCGGCCGTTTCGACGCCTTCACCCTTGCCAAGGCCAAGGCGTGTGTGAAGCCCATCCCCAAGGCCGACTTGGCCCGCGAGCGCGAGCTGTTCTGTGAGCTGGTGACTCGCCCTGCGGTGTCCGAAGCGCTCACCAAGTTCGTCGAGTCTGACGACCGAGCACCCTACCTGCCGTAATACGGATGTTCCGCTGGGCCGTTTCCTTGGTGGTGGACGACTTCGATCCGTCCGCTGGAGGGTCCGACCCCCACCGCTTCTCGGACGGAAAGAAGCGGGCGGCTCGCGTCGTCAGCTTGTCACGGGTGACCACGTCCCTTATCGCTGCAGACACACTCGACACCGTGGGTCTTGTGCAGGACGCGCTGTCAGATACCCCCAAAGAGCGCCGATGCTTCGGATAACCCGACGGACCATCCTGCTAAGCCTCATCGTGACTCCTCCGAGTGATGCCGAGCGCGATAATTTCTCGATCGACGAGCGCGTCAAGCACCAACGGAACCAATGATTTCATCTTCAGCGAGGTCGAACTGGCTCAAGAGACGCTCTAATACCTCGTATCTCCTGAACCAAACCTTGATATCATCGCCGCAGACGGCACGTCCCCAGCACACCGACGATGCCCCTCCATCAGAAGTATACAACACGCAGGCACCTGGCCCTTCTCGTGGTCTTCACTCGACTATCGAGCACTTAATGCCCGGTCTGACTCGGAGATATCCCCATCGACGGGCGCGCCGCCGGGACGATCGGCTAGCTCGCCCCGGAAATGTGCGCTAGACTTTAGGCGTGTAATTCTTCCACTTACCGGAGTTTCGGCGGCCCTATGCCTGTATACGGACAAAAGAAGGCGTCCCCAGCGCCTGGGTGCGGCATGCTCGATGGATACAGCACGCCGGATGTGGCGGCGGGTGACTTCAAAGGCCGCTGCTGGGGGATGCTCGCCACCCTCTTGGAGACGTCATGAACTGGAGCAACCCGTTCATCTTGGTCACGGGCGGGGAGACCTTCGTTCCTCGCATCCCGAGCGAACACGCCAATCAACTCCGCGAGAGGGTCCGAGAGGACTGACAAGGAGTCGATATGCCGCTCGACCCCTGGGACATCCGGCTCGCCTTCGAGCATGGTCAGAACGTCACTGAGATGCTCCGTGCGGAGACCCACGCCGACGTGAACACGGAAGAGGCCATCGAGACCGCGTACGACCTGCAAGCGGGCTCCTATGTGCGGAGCATGTCCAACCCCGAGATGCTCGCTCACAAGCGCGACTACGCCACAGCGCTCGTGGCGCACCTCTCCGGACTGACCGAGCCGACGTCGATCCTCGAGCCTGGGGTCGGCGAGGCGACGACGCTTCGCCTGATGCTGGAGGCGCTGCCGCCAGGAATCGACGCCCACGGCTACGACATCTCTTGGTCACGGGTCGCGTGGGGCTGTCGTCACCTGGCCGACCACGGGCATCGGGCCACCTCGCTGGTGGTCGCGAGCCTCCTGCACCAGCCCTACGCGGACGACAGCTTTGACGTGCTATACACTTCTCACGCGACGGAGCCGAATGGCGGCCGCGAGGACGAGATCCTCCGAGAGCTGTACAGGGTGGCCTCCCGGTATCTCATCTTGTTGGAGCCGTGCTGGTCGTCTGCCTCTCCTGAGGGGCGGGCCCGTATGGAGCGCCTCGGGTATGTTCGCGACTTGCCGGGACGCGCGCGCGCCCTGGGCATGACAGTCATCGACCACGCGCCCTTTGCCCACGTCATGAACTCGCTCAATCCGACCGCGATCACAGTCATCGGTAAAAACACTGACGCCCCGCCGGCGCGGCCCCGGTTGGTCTGCCCTCGCTTTCGGGTCCCACTGTTGGATCGAGGGCGACACCTCTATGCGCCGGAGAGCATGCGCGTGTACCCGAAAATCGATGGAATACCTTGCCTTCGGCTGAATGACGGGATCATCGCCAGCGCCATGGATACTGTGCGCGCCGGTTAGTCTCGGGGGCACCCCTTGGCCCCGGCGCGAACGCCTGGCCGCAGTGTACGATGCGCTCCCGGAGGCCCAATGACCCGACTCGCCTGGATCCCACTCTTCCCACTCCTCGCCCTCATCGCTTGTGGCGGAGGAGATAAGCCCACTTCTGACTCTGGCGTGAGCACCGAGACGACCACCACGACAGGCACCGGTACGACGGGCACCACGGGACCGGAAACCACCTCGACGCTGATCACCTGGGACCCCACCGACTTCGACAACGTGTACAACGTGGGACCGGGCCAAGAGTACGCGTCGCCCAACGAGGTGCCGTGGGAGTCGCTCGCGCCGTCCAGCCTGGTCCAGATCTACTGGCAGGAACAGCCGTACTACACCAAGTTCGTGCTCAACACCGTGGCCACCGAGGTCGACCCGGTGGTGATTGTGGGGATCCGGGGCGCCAACGGCGAGCTGCCCATCATCAGTGGAAACAACGCCAGTACCCGACAAGAGCTGGACTATTGGAACGAGAGCCGCTCGGTGGTGAAGGTGGGCGGTAGCAGTCTGCCCACCGACGACGTGGTGCCCGCGTGGATAACGATTCAAGGTCTAGAGATCCGCAGTGCGCACCCGGACTACTTCTTCACCGACGACGCTGGAAATATGGACCAGTACGCGCCCAATGCGGCGGCGATTCATGTGGAGGTCGGTGCACACATCAGCATCGTGGGCTGCGAGCTGCACGACTCGGGCAATGGCCTGTTCTCGGGTGCCCAGACCTCCGAGCTGGTCATTCTGCACAATTCCATTCACGGAAATGGCGTTCTCGGAAGCATTTACGAACACAATAACTACACAGAGAGTGTGGGAATCCTGTTCGAGGGCAACCACTTCGGACCGCTGCGTCCGGGTGCTGGCGGCAACAACCTCAAGGACCGAAGTGCGGGTCTTGTCGTCCGGTATAATTGGATTGAGAGTGGCTCTCGCCAGCTCGACT
>JAACDH010000525.1 GCA_009936995.1 Rhodobacterales bacterium | reverse complement strand
TTCCCATCGGCGACAACCCACTTCGGCTGGGTCGGGCGTCTGCGTCCGAGCTGGTCTTGGCTGAGGAGTCGGTGTCCTGGCACCACGCCCAGGTCTGGGTCGAGGGGTCTCGGGTTTGGGTGCAAGATCTCGCCAGTCGCAACGGGACGTTCGTGAACGATGCTCGGGTGCGCGGCCCCACTCCCGTGTCGCCAGGAGATCGTATTCGCCTGGGTGAAGTCGTGATTTTGCAGGTTCGCGGAGACGTAACCGACACCGGGGTTCGACTGTTACAGCTAGAAGACATCACCGCTGGCGTTCGTTTTCCGCTGCGGTCGGACCGGTTTCACATCGGCGCTGGCGCAGACGCTCACCTGCGGCTCCCGACCGGGCCGGACCGCGCCGCCACCTTGCTGGTGCATCCAAACGGCGAAACCTGGCTGGGGACCGATTCGTCGGAGCGCGCCTTGGCCGTAGACGAGGTGTTCATGGTCGGCGGACGCGCCATGCGCCTGGTCGAGTCAACGGTCAGCCGCGCCCCCACCGTCGAGTACGGGTCGCACAAATACCCCTACGTGGCCACGGTCACAGCCGAGGGCGGTAGCGGTCCGCAGGTACTGCTCGCCGACTCTTCGAAGGGCATCACCAAGCTGTTCATCGGAAATCGCGGCGTGCTGCTATTTGTTTTGTGCAGTCAGCTCCTCGACGATCGAGTGGAGAACTCCTCCAAAGAAGAAGAGGGCTGGTGTAGTGACCACGACGTCGCCGTGCGGATCTGGGGTCGAGGTGCTGCGGACTCCAACAAGCTGCACGTGTTGGTGCACAGGCTACGAAAGGCGGTGAGCGGCGCCGGTTTCGACCCCTGGTTCATCGAAAAACGGCAGTGGGGCGTTCGGGTGCGGTTGCGCCAAGTCGACACCCGATGAGCGCCCCACTCTTTGCGGTGGTGTTGGGCGTGGCTCAAGACGCGGGTCACCCCCAGGCGGGCTGCCGCAAAGCGTGTTGTCGGGACGCGTGGAATGATCCCTCCCTTCGTCATCACGCGGCGTGTCTGGCCATCGTCGATCCGGTCTCAAACCAGGTTTGGCTTCTCGACGCCAGCCCCGACTTACCCCAACAGCTTGCCATGCTGTCGAGAATCAACCCGGGTTCGCTTAGCGGTGTCCTGCTAACTCACGCGCATATCGGTCACTATACGGGCCTGATGCACCTGGGGCGTGAGGCCATGGACGCCAAGGTGATTCCTGTGTGGGCCATGCCACGAATGACGCAGTTTCTGTCTGAAAACGAACCTTGGTCTTCGATTATACGGCAGGGGCATGTACAGATGCGGCCGTTGTCGGCGGGCGAGGCTGTTCGGCTCAACGAGCGGGTTCAGATTACGCCGCTTTTGGTGCCCCATCGCGATGAGCTCTCCGAGACTGTGGGCTTTTTGGTCGAAGGCCCCGAGCGTAAGCTGCTCTTCCTTCCCGACATCGACAAGTGGGAGCGGTGGAAGACGTCGGTCGAGTCCGTCATCGCCCGCGTCGATGTGGCCCTGGTCGACGGCACATTCTTCGCCAATGGAGAGATCGAGGGACGCGATATGTCGCAGATCCCACACCCGTTTATCGAGGAGTCCATCGCGCGGTTTTCGTCCATGCCGGCCGCCCATCGCGACCGGGTTCGCTTCATCCACTTGAACCATACGAATCCAGCGCTGTTTCCCGACAGCGAGGCCGCCAAGGTCATTCGCGCAGCCGGTCTTCACGTGGCTCAAGAAGGCGAGCAGCACCCGCTATGAGCGACTCGGTGGTGAAATGGGAGCAGTCCTTCGAGGACCACGTCCTTGCTGAGAACGCCTTGGTTTGGTACCGAATCCGGCTTCGAGCGCGGAGCTTCGCTTTTCTGGTGGTGGTGAGTGTGCTGCTCATCGCGGTGGGCCAGTGGGTTACGGGTATGGTGATTCTCGCAGGGTTGGCCCTGGGTCTGGCGGTTGTCGTGCCGGTCCGATGGACCCGTCGTCGCCTGCAACGCAATGGGCAACATCTGTTCATTGGGCCGACCCAATGGACGTTCGATGCGACGGGCGTGCGACACAAGAACCCTCTTTGCGAAGGCGGTCTTCCGTGGTCCGGCGTGGTGGCAGTTCGGCGAACGACTCACCACCTCTTGTTGTTCGTGAACACGCTTCAGGCGACTTATTTACCGCTTCGTGCGGTGTCGGATGTAGACGGTTTGTTGTCGAGAATTGAGCAGTGGCGACAAGAGGAGGCGCCCGAGATGCTGCCCACCGTGGTGCCTGAGGACGCGCCGTGGACCTTCGACTATTCACTCACCCTCGACGACAACGCCCAGTTCGCGGTGGAGCTTAGTCGGGCCGACCGGCGGCGACCGATGCGCTCATTAATCGCTGGGCTGCTGCTTATTTTTCTTGGAATTCTCGAGGGATTCCTGCTCGACGATGGCCAGGTTCAAGTGGGCTTCACCTTGCTCTTACTGGTGATTTCGCTCGGTGTGTTACTCGTATTTGCCTCGATTCCAGGCTTTACACTTGCGATGACGCGGTTTCGCCTCCGTAGAGCAGCGGCCGATGATCCGAACCTGGTATCTACCCAAATGACGCACCTGGCCCTAGACGACCGAGGGCTGACGTATTTGAGCGCCCGTGGCAGCGGCTGGATTGCCTGGGATGGTACCAGCCAGTTGAGCGATCTCTCCGGGTGTATTGGATTAATGATTGCGCCAAAATCGGGCTATGTACTCCCGGATCGTATATTCGCGGACTCCGATGAACGGGCGCGCTTTGTGACCGAAGTTCAAGAATGGATCGGTCGGGCTGCACGCAAGGGGCCGGGCGATGTGGTGCCGCGGGCCGCCGCCGCATCCACCAGCGTCGACAATCCGTTCGCGCCTCCGGAGTCGAGATGAGAACCGTGGTGGCGCCCCCGGCTACCGAAGGCGAGCTGTCGGAGCGAGCCAATGCCCTGGCCGGAAGAAGCTTGGCCTGGGTGGCGGATCAGCGGGGGATCGAGGTGCCGGCGAATCTCAAGCGAGACAAGGGCTGGATTGGTCAGTTGTTGGAATCGGTGCTGGGAGCGACCGCGGGAAGTCGTGCACAACCGGACTTTCCCCAGCTGGGTATCGAGATGAAGACGCTCCCGGTGAGTCCATTGGGCGCGCCTCGACAGTCCACCTACGTTTGCACAGCACCGCTGAACTCCAGCGTGGGGACGGTCTGGAAAGAAAGCTGGGTGTGCCGCAAGCTGGCCCGAGTGTTGTGGGTTCCCATCGTCGGGAACACTGATACGCCAGTGGGTGAGCGTATTGTGGGGGGGCCTCTGTTCTGGAGTCCTGACGCCGAGGAGGCCGCAGCGCTTCAGACCGACTGGGAGGAACTCACCGATCTCATCGAGCGAGGTGAGGTCTGGCAGATCGACGCGAAGCGCGGTCAATACCTACAGCTTCGTCCGAAGGGAGCTAACTCTGAGGCGCTGGTCTGGACCCTAGATGAAGAGGGGGAGTGGGTGCGAGACATGCCGCGTGGTTTTTACCTGCGGGCGAGGTTTACCGCCCAGATGTTGAAGAAGCACTTTTTGTTGGGGTAGGGCACCTATTGCGGTAGCACGTCCAGCAAGAAGTCTTCTAGATCGCTCTTCACTTTCGGCTTGGCGTCGAACATCTGGGTGCCGTGAGCGCCGCCCTCGTACTCGAGGAAAGACCAGCTTCCGGGGTCGAGGGGCTGTTGGTCCACCGACCAGTTGGCCTCTGCGGTGGAGTAGGTAAAGGCCACCGGTATGTTGGGCAGCGTAGACATGGCGTGCTGGTTTTCGGTATAGCCGCCGCCGGTCATCAGCCCCAGCGCGAGTATTTCTGGACCGCCGTTGGCATCTGCCCATATGGCATAGTCGATACTGGAGGTAGTACCGTTGCTAGCACCGATCAACGCCAGCCCTTCTACACCGACTTCGTTGAGGGAGGCCACCGCCGCGGCGATGTCGAGCTGGCCGCCGGGGCCCTCGTAGCTGTCGACCGGTGTGCCACCGCTGTTGACGGTGCCGCGCCGGTCGAAGGCGATGACCGACCAGCCGTGGCAGGTGAGTTTCTCGATGAAGTTGACCGGCCAGTCTGCCCTGGTGTTGCTGGGCGGAATCATGTGGGTAAGCACGATGCCGGGCTTTCCGGCGATTCCGGTGTACCGGTCTGCTTCGAGAGCGACGCCGTCGGAGGTGTTGAGGGTGACGACCTCTCCGGTGACGTTCTCGAGTAAACACCCGGTGGCCGGTGTAGTCGCCGTAGTAGTATTAGAGGTTTCGACCGGGTTTTGGACGGTAGATTCGCCACATCCTAGGGCGAAGACGAGGGCGAGGGCGATGTGCATGGAGACTCCGGGAGGACCAACGGTCTGCCGAGTGGCGACGTTGTTACGAATGAGGTGTGTTGTATCCGACGGCGGCGCCCTTTGGCGTGGCGTATGTCATATGGCGGGTACAGGCGGCCCGCTCAATGGGGAGTCCGCCCACAACCACTTCGTGCTCGGGGACGGTGATGACCCAGCACTTGGACGTGCGCTTCCAGGCCCAGCCGCCCCGGGTTCGGGCTGCATGATTCCACCGTTGAAAGAGCCGCATCTCTGCCTCAATTGCGGTGTCGTAGTTCGAAAAGGGTCCCCAGCTCTTGTGGGACGTGCCCCGAACGGAGAACCACCAGCCATCTACGCGTTGCGCTGGGCGAACCACTGCGAACGACCAATCTTTGAGCGGACGACGACCTCTGCGTACAGCCACGGGACCTCCATGCACCCAGGGTAGCGATGAAGCCGGACAGAACGAGGTTGCGCTACGCGTTGATGCCGGTCTTGGCCCAGCCCCCGCGATGGTACGCGACGGCTCCCATGGCGGCTTTGAGAGCGAAGCTGGCCGGGAACGCCACCCAGACGCCCCAGGTTCCCCAGCCGACAATGAACCCGAGGATGTAGGAGGCGGGGATTTGAGCTGTTGTAGCGACCATATTGATGTGCAAACTGGTCTTGGTCGCGCCGGAGCCCTGGAATAGGCCCACAAAGGCCACCCACACGCCGACGATGGGCATGCACACCCCCAACAGGGTCATCCACTGGAGGGCGTAACCGCCGAGGTTGCTGTTTACGTCGATGTTGAACAGGCCAATGATAAAGGGGGCTTGAGTGATGATTAGGGCGGCGAGTGTGCCCATAATCACCATACATAGTGCCATTCCAGAGCGAAGCACTCGACGTGCTTCGTCTATATTACCGGCACCGAGTGCGTTGCCCACCATGGCGCCGGTGGCTTGGGAGACGCTCATGCCCGGCACGAAGGCGAGGGCTTGGACCCGAAGGCCGACGCCGTGTGCCGCTACGGCCGCTTGGTCGATGTGCCCGAGCATGCCCAGAATGGACAGAAAGCCGGCGTTGAGCACCACCATGTCGAGGGCCGCAGGTGCGCCCACATTCCACAGCTGTTT
>JAACDH010000524.1 GCA_009936995.1 Rhodobacterales bacterium | reverse complement strand
GCCATCGCCGTCGACGTAGCAGTCCTCTAAGCCATCGCAGTTCTCGTCAACGCCATTGACTGGCAGCTCGGGTGCGCCGGGATTGATGGTGGCGACCCCGTCGTCGCAGTCGTCGTTTGTGGCCGACTCACCGCTGGTGTTGCAGAGCAGGTTAGTGCCCGCAGAGGCCACGACAGACCCGTAGGTATCCCCATCGCCGTCGGTGAAGCAGTGATCGACCGTGTCGCAGTCTTCGTCGACGCCGTTGGCGGCGATTTCGGTCGCGCCGGGATAGGTCGCCGCAGTCGAGTCATCGCAGTCACCGTCGATATCGGCTTCTCCGGAGGCGTTGCAGCCGATGGAGCCCTCAATGACGACGTCACTTCCATAGAGGTCAAGGTCGAGGTCTTCCCAGCAATCCTCGACGCCATCACAGTTCTCGTCGAAGCCGTTGGCCATGCCATCGATGGCGTCGGGGTGGTAGGCCGGTATGCCGTCGCTACAGTCGTCCATGCTAGCCGACACGCCGGCATCTAGGCAGGTGAGGACCGAGCTCATTGTAAGGTTTCCGCTGTCGTTACCATATCCGTCCTGGTCGAAGTCGACGTAGCAGTCCTCCAGGCCATCGCAGTCGTTGTCTACGCCGTTCGCCGGGACCTCAACCGCACCTGGGAAGATGGCCCCGTCGTTGTCGTCGCAATCGTCGAGAGAGGCCACATAGTCCAGCGGAGCTTCGCAGGCCTGCAGCACGGTCATCGGGGTGCCATGTCCGTCGCCGTCGAAGTCGGCGTACCAAAGGGTTGGAAGCCCGATGAGGTTCGTACTGTCGTCGCAGTCGTCGGGGTTGAGCACGAAGCCCAAGGGCTGTACACAGGTGGAGAGCGGGGCCGAGGCGTCTCCATAGCCGTCGCTATCCGCGTCGGCGTAGTAGGTGGGGCCGGTGATGGCGCTGGGGTCCCCGTCGAAGCAGTCGTCGGCGTTGGCCACCAAGGCGACCGTGGGGCAGCCCTCGATGGACGACGCGTAGTAATCGCCGGCGCCGTCGCCGTCGGTGTCGGGGTACAGCTGGGATGCGTTCTGCCAGGCGGTGTCGGCGTTGTCGATGAGGCCGTTGCAGTTGTCGTCGATGTTCAGCTCGTCGCAGTACTCGTCTTGGTCGGGGTGCACGGTGTCGAGCAGGTCGTCGCAGTCGTCTTGGAGCACGTACCCATCGTGGTCTTGGTCGTAGAACTCGAGGGCTAGAGAGCCTTGTCCACCGAACATCCCGATGTCGGCCGGCGAGCCGTCGTAGTCGGTGTGGAGCCAGTAGCCCGCGTCGATGAGCGGGCTGCCGATCTCGGGGACCTGATGCTCGTATAGGCAGCCAGACGCGGAGACCAAGTCGGGGTCGTCGTAGATGACGCCGCCGCCAACAGCGCCGTTGTGATCGCTAGACACGTTGGCGTAGAAATCCGAGTAGCTCATGCCCTGGATACCGTTCACCTGGTAGATCGCCGTGTCGCCGGTGTTGAAGGCGATCAGATCGCTCTTGTTGGGCAGGGACGCAGACGCACCCGCATAGATCGCCATTCCGTAGCCGGCGCTCGTGTTGTAGACGTAGTTGTTGTTCTCGCTGGAGCCCACGATGAAGCCCGTCAGGTACACGCCAGCGCCCTGGTCGGCCACGTTGGACCCGATCAGGTTGTTCTTGAGCACTACGGTGCCGCCATCGACCCACAAACCACCGCCGTTACCCGAGCCCAGCAAGGCTGCGTCATTGAGACAGACCCGACTCTGTTGGAGATCGAACGCGACCCCGCCACTCAGCCAAATGGCACCGCCGTCGATCTCCGCGTGGTTATTGAACATGCCGACGCGACTAAAGGTGCAGTTAACCGAGCCATCACAGGCCACCGCACCACCGTATTGTGCAGTGCTGCGTTGGATTTCAGTGTTGCTCATGTCCAAGCTGCTGGTGCTGTCCACATAGATGGCGCCACCATGGCCATCGTCGATGGTGCAGGAGGAGAGCTCGCCGCCGTCCCAGGTCACCGAAGCGTTATAAAGAAGTGACAAACAACCACCACGACCGCCGCCGGAGTTCAGTAATTCGCCACGCAGGACCGAGACGTCTTGCATCACAGCGGTGGAATTGTACACGCTAATGCCCGCTCCCGTCCCCCTCCCGCCTGTTCCTAAACTGTCGATCGTCGCATTAGACACGTCCACTCCGGTAAGCTCGGCGTAGCCATTGGCGATGTGGATGGCCGAGTTCCGCCACGTGTTCCTGATGCTGACGTCGGTCGCGTACAAGCTGGTGCCCCAGTTGACCATCACGCCCCCGCGAGTATTGGTGCCGTCGATGGTGATGTTCTCAAGCACCAAATCGCCACCATTCGAGGCGTCCAACACGATGGTACAGAACGTGCTGCATTGCAGCACCACCTCGCCCTCGCCAATTCCAATGATAGAAAGGCTCATGTTGTCGAGGTCGTACACACCGTCGTAGACGCCGGGTTCTACGTAAATGGTGTCGCCGGACACGGCCGCTGCGATGGCATCCTCGACGTTCAGGTAGGGCTGCGCCGGACCGACATACAGGTCGGTGGCATACGCAGAAAGGGGCAAAGAAAGCGCCAACAAGGCTACTAGACGGACCACGACCACCTCAGAGATGGTCTCACCTTATCTCAGTCGCCAGCGGACTGTCAGATATCTGCCGCGTGAGAGGTGGAGGAGATGGCAACCTTGACACCAAACGCTGTCACGTTAGGGGATAAGGGACTCGTACCCGGTGGTCAGTGTGACCGTGCTCAAGGACCCCATCAGCGCCCTCACCCACTTCATCGGCTTCCTATTGGCGGCGGTTGGGCTGGGAATGTTGGCCTCACTCCCCGACGCTGATCTGCCTAAACAGCTGGTGACGATGGGTTACGGCAGCTCCCTCACGGTCCTCTTTGGCGCGTCCGCTGCGTACCACTTCTTCGACATCGGACACCGTGGTAACCGCTGGCTCCAGCGCGTAGACCACAGCGCAATCTTCCTGCTCATCGCGGGTACCTACGCACCACCGCTACTCCATCTGCTAGATGGCACCTGGCGAATCGCTATGTACATCGCCGTCTTTGGTCTTGCGTCTGTGGGTATTCTGCTGAAGATGCTGTGGATTGACTGCCCCAATTGGTTGTCTCTGGGCCTCTACCTGGGCCTGGGATGGATTGTGCTCATCCCGGCCCGGATCATGCTGCCCCTCCTTGACTGGAGCCAGCTCACCCTCTTGGCCTCGGGCGGCGTGGCCTACACCGCAGGCGCGGTGATCTTCGCCCTCGAACGTCCCAACCCCTGGCCCGGGCACTTCGGACACCACGAGGTCTGGCACCTATTTGTGCTAGCGGGTGCCGCGGCACACTTCGGCTTTGTGTGGTCGTTCGTGGGGCTGGACTACCCACCCTTCTAGAAGGTGTACTTCATCCGGGTGAACACAAAGCTGCCACCGTTCGCCGGGTCGCCAAACTTGGTGTAGGTTTTGCCCAGCTGAAGCAACGCGCCGCCTGCCAAATTGAGCCCCTCACCGAAGTTGTAGGACAGCTCTGGGTACAGAATGGCCGAGAACCCCTGGTCGCTGAACGCACCATGGGCCGTGCGAACCCGCTTGCCCTTACTCTCGTTGTACTGCTCGGTTTGGATGCCGGTGAGATCGGTGATGGTGAACAACCGCAGCAGACCGGCACGGCTGGCGAAGTTGTAGTCCACGCCAACAACCGCCAGATCAGACTGACGGGCCCGCAACACCTCGAACGCACACTCAGTGCCGTCGCGACCGATGACGCAGGAGCCGATCTCGGAGTCGGCGGTGACCCCGCCATCGCGGACCGCAAAGCCCTCTTGGAACAGGTTGTCGCCAGCACCCAGCTCGTCAAGCATGCCGTGCACCCACTGCCCGTTGACGTACACGTGCTTTCCGAAGGTGTAGTCCAATCCCAGAACCCACTTTCCATATGGCGTATCGCCTAGGACGATGGGCTTCTTTCCGCCCAGCTCGTACTCGTATTCACCCGCGGGCTGCGATATCCCGAGCACGATCTCGCCCTGAGTCAGCGTCATCCGCTTCTGCTCGGGCACGACCACGGCCGCCTCCCCCCGGTAGCCTCGGGACTGCACGCTAGCGTGCACCCAACCCAGCGGATTCATCTCGCCAGCCAT
>JAACDH010000523.1 GCA_009936995.1 Rhodobacterales bacterium | reverse complement strand
TCGGGGTCGACCAGCTGGAGTTTGGTGGCCTCTAGCGGGCCGGGAAGCTCGGTGGGGCGGGGGGGCTTCTCGTCGGTGGGGGTCTCTTCGGTGGAGGTCTCTGTGTCGGGGGCGTCCGTGGTGTCGTCTTGGGCCCAAACGGGAGACATCAGCAGGGATGCGATCAGTGTCGGGATCATTGGCCTTCCTCCGCGGTGGGCTTCTTGCCGAACAGCTTTTGCCAGAAAGTATAGGTAGAAGAAGCAGAATTTGGGTCGTCAGAGTTGTCTGACTTCGCGGAATCGTCAGGCCAGATGTGCATGACCACACGCGGCTGATCAAGTACGATTTTGGACTCGGCGACTACCTTCTCGGGGGTACTGTCGTAGCGAGCGATGTCTTCGGTGATCCAGTCGGCCTCACCCTTGACCAGATGGTAGAACTGCAACAGATTGGCTTTTCCGCTGATTGTGGAGATGCGGCCGTAGAAACCCGCTTCGTAGTTGGCTTGGGCCGCCGCGATGTCTTCGACGGTGGGTGGGTTGGCGGAGAGCGTGTCTTTCATCACCTCGTCGATGACTTGGACCAACTCATCGGTGGTGTGCCCCTCGGCGGCGGTTGCCTCGATCACGTACGTGGACGCTAGCATACTGCTGACCTGGTAGGCCGTGACCCGCTTGGCGATGCCGCGTTTTTGGACGAGCTCTTGATAGAGTCGACCGTCTTTGCCGCCAGCGAGGGTGGCGTTGAGCAAGTCGAGCTCTGCGTCGCCGGGCTCGTAGATGGCCGGAGACGGCCAGGCGATCCACACGCGCTGTTCGGGGACGTCTTGAAAGAGTCGAATTTCGACGTCCGACGCGAGCGGCGCTGGCGCGGGTTCCCAGTGGGGGACGTCCTCGCCGCGAGGGATTCCCGCGAAGTACTCTTCGATCTTGGCTTTTGCGACCTCTTTGTCGAAGTTTCCAGCGACGACTAGCGCGGCATTGTTGGGCACATACCATGTTTGAAAGAAGTCCGTTACATCGTCGAGAGAGGCATTTTCGAGGTCTTCGTGGCTGCCGATGGTGGTGTGCTGATACGGGTGCCCCTCGGGCCATAGGTTGGCGGTGAGGTGGACCCAGGCGTCGCCGAACG
Organism: Rhodobacterales bacterium; assembly: GCA_009936995.1. Classification (GTDB taxonomy): domain Bacteria; phylum Myxococcota_A; class UBA796; order UBA796; genus JAACDH01. The sequence continues at coordinate 4,401 of JAACDH010000523.1, read as the reverse complement.
GAGGGTTCTCGTACCGCTGACGGCGCTCGTTTTTCACCACTTCTCGCTGGTTGTCGAGCTTGTCTTGGGTGAGGACCGGAAGGAGATACCCCATGCGGTCGCTCTCGAGAAAGAGCGCCAAGGGTAGAAACTCTGCGGGGACCGTTTCGAAGTAGTTGGTGCGGTCGGTGTTGGTGGTTCCGTTGAGGGATGCCCCGACCGCATCGAGGGGCGCAAAGTATTCGCCAGGCTGCCCTTCGGATCCCTGAAACATTAGGTGCTCGAAAAGGTGCGCGAAGCCTGTGAGGCCCTTTTCTTCGTTTCGCGAGCCGACGTGGTACCAAACGTTGACGTGCACGATGGGCGTGGAGAGATCGGGGGCCAAAATAACATCGAGGCCATTCTCTAGTTCGTAGGCCTCGTACTCGATGGACAGTTCACCAGCGGTGGCCATCGAGCCGGCAAGTGCGAGTGCCAGTAGCAAATCGATCCTCTCTGTGCGGGTAGCAGGGCCCGCATTGTAACTGCCTCAGCGATTTCACGGAGGCATTGGCGTTTGGCATCGCGACTGCTACACTCCCGGCACACGCTTTGGAGGGCACGTGCGCCTGCTCCTGATATCGACGAATCTGAAGGCCACTTCTGTATTGGCCGCTGCGGCTTTATCGGGCAGCCTCTTGGCCGGATGCGGCTCCTACTGGGACATCCGCGACGGCGACGAACTCGCCTACGGATGTGTCGAGAGGTACTTCTATCCTGACGCAGACAGCGACGGTTGGGGCGACTCTTTCGCCGAGGGTGAGGTTCTTTGTGACCCCGATGTCGAGCGGGGTCTGACGGTGTCGAATGATCGCGATTGCGATGACGAGGACGATTCAATCACCGGTCGAGCCAATGCAAACTGTCCCGTCGATCTCCTGCCTCCCTTGAACAACGTCGAGCCCGCATACGAGGGTGCAGTGTTCAACCAGAGCGAGTTTGTGTTCGTGTACGGTGCCGATACCCGCATCACGAATGCCCCTTCCGCTAGTGGTGCCTGCCGCAGCTGGGGCATAAACGCCTCGCACAATTACCACGAGTTGGCCGTTGGCCAGCTGGCGACGTTTGGTAGCCAGCCCGAGCTCGCTGCAATTCTCGATGCGATTCGTGACCAAGCCGAGACCAATGGGATCGGGATTTATGCCGGTTTTGTCGGTATTAAGTGGGATAACGACGAGAACCATCTCGTCGGCGCGTGGACTTTCACCGACGACAGCGACGATGCGCTCATCCAAACGGGTCTAAACTGGTGTAACGGCGAGCCCATGCCCGCCGACTTCTTCCCAAACCTGAATGGTGGTAGTGGCGAACGCTTGGGCGTTCCGTCCCATATCGATGCCATCAACGACGCCCTTCCGGGCCTTCGGCTCACTTTGGTCCTCCAAGAGAGCGGTGATTTCTGTCTGGGTCTACCCAGAGACGCCATTCCGGCCGACGTACTCGTAGACATCGAGGCCGGCGACTTGAGTGACCCATTCGTGGCCGAGCTCGCGCGCTATCAGGGCGACGAGGCGCACTTCGTATGCAAGCGAGGGAAGCCAGACCCCGCAAACTACGTCAAGTATTTCGAGGAACCCGGGCTGTCCGGGTAGCGCTAACCGCGACGTTGGGCTGCATGGCCATTGGCCGTTCGATCGGCTATGAGGTGGTTTCCACACGACTTGGAGCCCCGGATGGACCCGTCAACCGACGTGCGAGAGGCATTGGATGGCCCCGCAGCGTTAGCGGCTCGGCTTCTCGGGGTCACCTATCTTCTGCTGATCGTGGGTGCGTCCGTTCGCGTGAACGGCGCTGGCTTAGCGTGTCCCGACTGGCCCTTGTGTTTCGGGCAAGTCATTCCGAAGATGGACATGGGCGTGGCCTTCGAATTTGGGCATCGCGTTCTCGCTGGGCTCATCTCCCTCGGTTATTTCGGGTTGATGGCCTGGATATTCAAGGCCCGAGAGGCTGCAGGGCGGGGTCTTCTGCTCATGACGGTGGTCGGCCTAGTCGTGCTCACAATCCAGGTGATCCTTGGCGGCCTAACCGTACTTGAGCTGCTGGCCGAGTGGACGGTTGCGTCCCATCTGCTGGCTGGAAACACCTTCTGCTGCATGGTACTCCTCGTAAACCTCGAGCTCCGCGAACGCATGCGCCCTAGGGTACGCGCTACGGTCACGGTTTTCATCCGAATGATGGCCGGGACGTTGGCGATTTCGGTGCCCACGCAGCTCGTCATCGGTGGTTTTGTGTCCAGCAGTTTCGCCGGACTGGTGTGCGGAACATGGCCAGGATGCAATGGGCCGGTGTGGTTCCCAACGTTCTCGGGGCTGATCGGTTTGCAGCTCACCCACCGAATAGCGGCCTATGTACTGCTGGTGCTTGCGACGGTCATGGTTGGGGTTTCCTGGGGAAAGGGCCGGGTCTTTAGTGCCGCGCTAACGCTAGGTGTCGTCGTTTGGGTTCAGGCGACGCTCGGCATCCTCAATGTTCTGATGCGGCTGCCGGTCGAGGTCACTTTGGCACACACGGGTGGCGCGGCTGCCGCCATGCTCGCTATGACGTGGCTGAACTACGAAGTCTGGATGGCGCCGTTGAGCCAAACGCTCCCCGCCGCATCCAGTAAATTCGCCACCGGAGACGCCTCTTGAGCGCTGCCCCAATCCAACCCGCTGTAGAGCTGGCTTCGGCCACCGAGCGTTCGTGGCCGGCGACAATTCGGTTATTCGTTCAGATCACTCGCCCTCGCGTGATGGCGTTGGTCGTGTTTACCGGGCTACCTGCGCTTCTGCTGGGGCAAGACGAGTGGCCTAGCATGTGGAAGGCCTTCTGGGTCCTGACGGGCACCGCCTTCGCTGGCGCCGCTAGTTCAGCGTTCAATGCTTGGGTCGAGCGAGAGTCCGATGCTCGCATGGCGCGAACCCGCCGCCGTGCGCTCCCGGCGGCCAAGCTCCTGCCAGGCGTCGTGCTGGGCTACGGCGTGTTGCTCACGATTCTCAGCGCGGTAATCCTCACCTGGATTGGTGGCGTCTTCGCGGCGAGCATCGGCATGGCCACCATCGCCTTCTACGTGGGCGTGTACACCATCTGGCTCAAACCGCGCACCCCGCAGAACATCGTCATCGGAGGGGCCGCTGGCTCCACCGCGCCTCTGATCGCCTCGGCGGCGATGGACGGAACGATCAGCGTCGGCGCGTGGATTTTGTTCGCCATCATCTTCCTGTGGACGCCTCCACACTTCTGGGGCATCGCCATCTTCCGCAAAGAGGAGTACGAGGCCGCTGGATACCCGATGATGCCCTCGGTCGTTGGTGATCAGCCCACTCGTTGGCGCTCGCTGGCGTACACCTTGGCGTTGATCCCAGTCACGCTGATTCCGCTGTACCTGGGGTACCTGGGCGTGGCCTACGGCGCTGTGGCCATCGTGTTTGGCGCCTGGTTCACCTACTTGGTGATTCGCAGCCTGCGCGAGCGCCAGCCGAAGATCGACTACGATGTGTTCAAGGGCTCTATTCTCTACCTTGCAGTGCTGTTCTTGGCGATGTTGGGCGACTTGGTCGTGCAGGGGGTAGGCGCATGACGGTACCCGAGGCGCTTCAGCCCGTCGATAAACGAGTTCAACTCGCCATTAACGTGGTCTCTGGCGTGGTCTGTGCCGTGGTCGCCTTCCTGATACTCGGGCCTCGTCCGGGGTGGGCGGTCGGTATGGTGGATGTCTCCGCACTCCCGACGGTCAACGCCAGCTTCAATGGCCTCACGGGAGTGCTGCTCGTGGCGGGCTTCGCGGCGATCAAAGCAGGTCGACAACGGCTTCACAAGTCGTTGATGATCAGCGCCTTCGCGTCGTCCACGATGTTTCTCGTCAGCTACGTCACCTACCACTGGTTTAGTGCGGGGCCGGCACACTACGAAGGCGGATGGCGGGGAATCTACCTGGCGATTCTTGGCTCACATATCGTTTTAGCGGCGGTAATCCTACCCTTTGCCCTGACGACACTTCTTCGTGGCCTGACGGGCCGGATCGTGGCGCACAAACGGGTCGCTCCAGGCACATTGGCGATGTGGCTGTATGTTTCCGTCACCGGTGTCACGATATATTGGATGTTGTATTGAAGTCCCGCGCAGCACCTTGCTGCGGTGCGTTTACCATGGCCAAACGGTAGACTAAATGCGCCTCAGGTTAGGTCGGTGTGCAATCATCACAGCTGTGGGGGGTGTCCCCTTCGCAAGTGGGGGTGGGCGCGCTCTCAAAGCCGTCCCCTGCTGTTCGTGCTCCAAGAGGAACCACATTCCATGAACGCTTCTCTTGCCCTCCTGTTCTGTGCGGCTGCGCCCTCTGCCCTTCTGTCCGGATGCGCTACCGTCGTGGCCGCGCCCACCGAAGCCGAATTCCTCGCCGACGGC
>JAACDH010000522.1 GCA_009936995.1 Rhodobacterales bacterium | reverse complement strand
CGCGACCATCCATGGCGCTTGCCGGACGACGGCACCCTGGCGAGCGTCGCACGGATCACCCCGAGCGCCATCGCCCGCTGGCACCGCGCCCAGTTCGAGCCCAAGCGCGTGGTCGCCGGAGTGACCGGCGGTGTCGATGCTGCACAAGTGCTCGACCACCTCGGCCCCATCTTGTCGTCGCTACCCACCGGTCAGCCCCTGACCCCACGACCCATCCCCCGAGCCCTCAATCGCACCCGCCACCAACGACGCGCGGGTCAACATCAGGCCATCGTCATCTGCGCCGTCCACACGCCCGCCCATCCCGATCCCATGCGACGCGCCCTCGAGATGGCCAGCAGCGTGCTCGACGCCACCGGCGGACGGCTGTTCATGGAGCTTCGCGAGCGCCGTGGGCTCGGCTACACCACCTGGGCCGAGTACGCCCCCGGCATGGATGGCGGCGCCATGCGCATTGGCGTCACCTGCGCCCCCGACCGCGTCCGCGAAGCCGAAGATGCGCTGCGCGCCGAGCTCACCCGCCTCACCCAAAAGGGGCCCACGCCAGACGAGCTCGCTCGAACCTGTCGGTACCTAGACGGCGTCATCGCGATGCGCCTCCAGCGCGCTAGCGGCCGCGCATCCCACATCGCGCTCTCCGCGCTCTGGCAGCAGTCCACAGACATCCGACAGCTCTCGGCCGAACGCGCAGCGGTCACGCCCGACGACATCTGCGAGGCACTCCAACACATCGAACTCGACCACCCCCTCACCCTGGTGGTCCGACCGGACTGAGCGCGGGCATCTACATTCACGTGCCGTGGTGTCGCACGCGCTGTCCGTATTGTGCCTTCTACGTCGAGCCCGACCGCGGAGACGTTGCCTGGCAGCGGTTCATCGACGCCGTGCACCGTGAATACGCGCTGCGCAGGCCGCTCCTAGAAGGCCCCGCCGCCACACTCTCCCTCGGAGGAGGCACGCCTTCGCGCATGCCAGCCGAGCTCCTCACACCACTGCTGTCCCCATTTGACGTCCTCCCCGGTGGCGAGATCTCCGTCGAGATGAACCCCGACGACGTCGAGCAGGGGTGGCTGGCCGCGGCAAAGATCGCCGGCGTCACGCGCGTGTCCCTCGGCATCCAGACCTTCAATCCCGATTTTGCACATCTGCTCAATCGCGCCCACACGGTCCACCAGGCACACCAAGTCGTTCAGCAGGTCCGAAGTCTGGGGTGTCGCACCTGGTCCATCGACCTGATGTTCGCGCTCCCGGGCCAAAGCCTCAACGATCTGGCCTTAGATCTAGACGCGGTGCTCGCCGAAGATCCGCCTCATGTGTCGCTGTACGGACTCACCTACGAACCCGGCACCGCCTTCTACCGCGCCCGAGCCGCCGGAAAGTTACCTCAACCGCCCGATCACCTCTGGCGCGACATGTACGACCTGCTCGTCGAGCGACTAGATCGGGCCGGACTTTATCGGTACGAGGTAAGTAACTCTGCCCGACCAGGGCATGAGAGCGCCCACAATCAAGGTTATTGGTCCGACACGCCATACCTTGGATTAGGACCTGGCGCCCACGGTTATGCCCCGGATGGCCGTCGTTGGATGAACATCGCCGACGCCGCCGTCTACCTCAGCAGCGCCGACCCCACCCTTCATTGGGACGAGCCCACACCGCTCTCCACCGCCACAGACCACTTGGTCGGCGGCATGCGCGGCATCCATGGAGTCCACCTAGAACGCCTAAAAACTCGGACGGGTCTGCATATCAAGCCCTCGCTCCTTCGCGGGCTTATCGACGGAGGCATGATCGCCGAAAAGGGTGCTCGTATCCACCTGACCAACGACGGATTCCCAATCGCAGACGCCGTGGTGAGAAAACTGGTCGACGGGTTGGCTGGTGGAGGCCCCGTCATGGGTTAGAAGGTCCGCAACACCAAGGGACTAACAAGTGGCTAGGCGGGATTTCTACAACATCCTGGGCGTCGAACGAACGGCGACCACCGACGAGATCAAGCGCGCCTACCGCGCCCTGGCTCGTCGCTGGCACCCAGACCACAACAAAGCCGCCGACGCGGAAGTCCGCTTCAAGGACATCACCGAGGCCTACCGGACCCTCAACGACGTCGACCGACGCGCCCGGTACGATCGTATGGGACCGCTGTACACCGAAGATGGTCGCCCACCCCGACCTGAAGACGTGCAAAAGGCCGTGGGCGCCATGTTCGGCAACTTGTTCCGGCGCAAGGGCAAAGAGCGCGGCGAAGATCTTCGTTACACGGTGTCCCTCACCCTCGAAGAGGTCGCCACCGGCGCCGAGAAAGAGGTCATCGTTCCTCGGATGGTGCGCTGCGGTACCTGTCAGGGCGACGGCGCCGAACCCACCAACGGCCGTCAAACGTGCACGGTTTGCAGCGGAAGCGGAAAGGCCACCGGTCCACGTCTGTTCCGAAGCGAGTGCTACCACTGCCAAGGCCGTGGATTCTCCATCACCATCCCCTGCCACTCTTGTAAGGGACAAGGCCGCAACCACCTCGACGACACCCTCAAGGTGAAGATCCCTACCGGCGTCGCCACGGGCCAGAAGCTCAAGCTCAGCGGCAAGGGCAACGCCCCCCGAGGTCAAGGCAAGCCCGGCGACCTCCTGGTCATCATCAACGTCACCGATCACGATCTGTTCCGCCGACGTGGCGAAGACCTCCAGATGAATCTCCCCCTCACCTACGACGAGATGGTCTTGGGCGCCGAGGTCACCGTTCCCACGCTCGAAGGCACCACAACCATCCGCATTCCCCAAGGGAGCGCGCCCGGCAAGGTGCTCCGATTGGCCGGCCGCGGTCTGCCAAGGGTCGGACGAAAGCAGCGGGGCGATCTCCATCTGCAGATCGTCCTCGATATGCCGAAAGACCTCACCCAACCACAGCAACGCGCCCTACGCAGCTGGTCCAAGCATCTACCTGCCTCCGCACACCCTCGTCGCGCCGAATTTGACCAAGCGCTGCAGGACCGCAAATGACCCGTTTTTTCCGCTCCTCTGTTGTTGCTATCCTCACCCTCGCAACCCTCCACACGTCCGCATTCGCCGGTAAAAAGGTGCCGATCGTGGTCGACGACGCGCTCGCGTACGCCCTCACCGACCGCAGCAAGGCCATCCAGCTCCTCGAAGACAAGCTCGCACAGTCGCCCAACGACAAAGACTACGACCAAATTGCGGTCATGGCCGGTGAACAACGTCGACTTTCTGGCGACTTCGTCGAAGCCCACGAGTGGTTCACCAGCGTCATCACACGCAACGACAAAACGGTCAGCGCGGACGCCGCACGGGTGGGACTCACCCTTTTGCAAGCGGGCGATCTCGGCAACAACCTCAAGGCCCTCAGCCTGCTGACCGCCCTCTCCGAGAAAAACGCGCTGGCCACGCAAAACGCAGACCGCTTCCTGCTCTTGGCGGTAGTCTCGGCCCGTGCCGACAACGCATCCGACGTCCTCGAGTACTCCGAGCTCGCCCTCGACTACGCCACCGAAGACCCCATAGTCGAAGCCCGCGTCCGCGGAATCCTTGAGCAGCTGGCCGCCGGCGTCGTCGAGCCTGCGCTGCCCATCGGGGGTGACAGCAAGGTCACCCTTCTCGAACGCGTCGACCTCGCCATCAACAAAGGCGACAAGGCCGCTGCACAACTCCATGCACAAAAGGCGCTCAGTCAGGCCACCGCTGGCAGCGCCGACGAGCGCGCCGCGAACTACGCCCTGCAGCGCATCAACGCCGCAGCCGTCAACAGCCGTAAAGTGGCCGTCTTACTTCCGCTCGAGGGCAAATACGGCGCCGTGGGCAAGCAGGTACGCGAGTCGCTCGAATACGGGCATAAACTGGGTGGTGGAAACTTTATCTTAGACTTCATCGACTCTGGCGCCAGCGCAGAGACCGCCGTGAAAGCCCTGGAGAACGCCGTCCTCGAACGTGGCGCCATCGCCGTAGTCGGCCCATTGCTCTCCGACGAAACCGTCGCCGTCGTCGAGGCCGCCGAAGCGCTCCACGTACCGTTAATCAGCCTGTCCCAATCCCTCGAAGACGCCGACGTCAATCAATGGGTTGTCCAGGCGATGATGACGCCCGGCGAGCAAATCACTGCGCTCCTCGAAGAGGTGATGGACAACGCCAACATGAAGAACTTCGCGGTGTTCGCGCCACAGAATGGCTACGGCGAACGCGCCACCGAGGCTTTCACGTCCCAGGTCGAAGCCCGCGGCGGCAGCATCACCGTCACCGAGTTCTATGACCCATCGTCTACCGATCTCATCAGCCACGCCAAGACCCTCGGCCGAAAAGACTACGACGCACGCTCTCGCGAGTTTTACGATCTAAAGAAGGAAGCTGACGAAAAGGGTGGCAACCCGGACCGCGTTGTGCTGCCTCCTGTCATCGACTTCGACGCCATCTTCATCCCGGACAACGCCGTACGCGTCCCGCTGGCATGTGCCGCCCTAGCCTACGAAGAGTTCCCTATGGGAGACTTCCAGCCTACGAAAGACAGCCCATTCATCCCGCTGTTGGGTCTCTCCGGCTGGAACAACCACAACCTGGTTTCCACGGGCGGCCCCTACACCCGCCAGTCCTACTTCGTCGACGCCTTCCTCACCGCATCCAACGTCGAAGAGCCCACCTGGACACCGCCGCCCGAAGTCACCCTCTTCGTCACGGAATTTAGGGCAGAGTTCGGCCGCACCCCGACGGCCCTCGAGGCCCTCACGATCGACGCGGGTCGACTGCTGGCAGGT
>JAACDH010000521.1 GCA_009936995.1 Rhodobacterales bacterium | reverse complement strand
TCGAAGGACTCGGGCGCCATATACCGTAGCGACCCAAACCTCATGGCCTGGGTGTTGGCCTCACGAGACTCGAATTCTGCCCGTGCAACACCAAAATCGAGAACCTTGACTTCGCCTTGGGCCGTCAGACGGACGTTCGCCGGCTTGATGTCACGGTGAACCAAACGCAGCGGTTTGCCGGTGACATCCGAGACGGTGGTCCAAGCGGCATGCAACGCGCTCGCCACCTCTTCGATGATGCTGACCACCACGCGAGCCGGCGGCAGGCCGTACCTGACCACCGAGGTGATGTCGACGCCATCGACGTACTCCATCACCACGGCCCATCCTGACTCCAACTCGGCCAAGCTGTCCACGCCAACGACCGCGCGATGCCGGATTAGCCCAAGAATTCGCGCTTCATCGCGAAATCGGAGTGCGATTTATTCCGGGGCATCGCCTTTGTAATCGAGGACTTTTAAGGCGACCTGCTTCTTAAAGTCTCCAGCCCCGATCACTTCTGCCCGATAGACAGTTCCAAACGCACCTTTCCCAAGCGTCTGAATCACTCGGTAGCGCTTTCCTACCATTTTCCCGCCACCACAGACCCCACAACCAAGCCCACGGCGACGACACCAGCGCTACCGCTCGCGAGGGCGTATGTGTTGGCCGAAGCACGCAACGAAGCGCCGTCCTCGTATGGCGCACCTGGACTGTTGAACTGAGCGTTCTTGCCCGAGGCCAGTCCATAGAGGACTCCTGCGGCCAATCCGGAACCAGCAGCGCTGATGGCTAAAGGTAGATTAGGCCCTTTCTTCCTAAAGTCGATCGCGGTGTCTTGTCCGGATAGGACGGCGGGGCTGCCCACGATGTAGTCGAACATGCCATCCGCCGGCCACAAATACGCGCTCACTTCGACGCCACCGTCGGCGTTAAACAACTGGGTCACCGTAGGTAATGTCACCGGTCGCTCGAACCCTGGCCGACCATCGAACTGGAAATAGCCACCCTCGGCGCTCGGCACGGACTTGGTCGGGGGATCCGAGACATCTAGCGACTCGTAAGCCATCATGATCGGATGCCCCGGCGGCACCATCGTCTCGGGAAAACGGTACGCAGACTCGATGACCCGGGCAGCGCCGAACGCAGCCTCGGATTTTTCACCTTTGCGGTCGATGAAGGCACGCAGCCCCATCATCCGATGCACCCCCGCCGCGACATTTCGAGGAATCGGCTCTGCGAGGCAGGGAATCAATTCTTCGAGTTTAGACGTCGTCTCGATGAAGCGGTTGAGATCCGCGTCCTGATACGCCTGCGCTGAGCTCTCTGAGGCCTCGATAATGTTCACCGCGGTCGCTGGCGTCGGACATGCCGCACGCGCAAGAACGGGCATCAATGTGCCAAGGACGAATAGGATTCTTGAAGTACTAACCATGGGTTCGCGTCATATCCTGGTGTGGAGCGCCGAGCCCGCGCAAGACGATTCTACAACGAGCGGTCGCGTCTGCAAGGCAAAGTGAATCCATAAACCCATTGCGGCATCCCGCACACAACCTGCGGTCACGGGATAGATGCACTCACCACCTCGTGTTTCTGGAAGTCTCCTACCGTCATGACCTCACGTATCCCCGGCTTCTATCGCCTAGCCCCGGCCGACCGCCTGATGGCGATTCAGGAGCGTCGGTGCTTACCCGCCGAACACATCGGCGCTTTAGCGGGTGAAGGCCTCACCGTCGAAGCGGCCGACATAATGGTCGAAAACGTGATCTCGACGTTCGCTCTACCAAACGCCGTCGCGGTAAACTTCACCATTAATGGTAAAGACAGACTCATCCCGATGGTAGTCGAAGAGCCCTCTGTCGTCGCCGCCGTGTCCAATATGGCCAAGCTATGTCGAGTAAGTGGCGGCTTCCGTACCGAGACCGACCCGGGCGTGATGATCGGCCAAATCCAACTCGGAAACGTGTCCCATCCCGCTAAAACCGCCCAAGCGCTCCGCGACGCTTTTCCCAGCCTCCGAGAGCTGGCTCAATCCGTGCATCCTCGGCTCGAAGCCCGTGGCGGCGGACTCCGGGGCTTCGAGGTCCGAACGCCCACCTACGACGAGCCCGGTCATCCAGTCGAGTACATGGTGGTGCTGCACGTCCTCCTCGACTGTGTCGATGCCATGGGCGCCAACATGATCAACACCCTGTGCGAGGCCCTGGCCCCCAAGGTGTCCGAACTCACAGGCTACCCCGTCGGTTTGCGTATCCTCTCCAACCTAGCGGACCGTCGTCTCGCTCGGGCATTTGTCCGGCTCCACCCCGACCAAGTCGCCACCAAGACCATACCTGGTCCCGAAGTGGCCAAGCGAATCGCAGCCTCCTGGCGATTCGCCTGGGCCGACCCATACCGCGCCGCGACCCATAACAAAGGCGTCATGAATGGCGTCGACGCCGTCTGCCTCGCGACCGGAAACGACTGGCGTGCGGTAGAGGCCGGTGCACACGCATTCTGCTCCAGGGACGGTCAGTACCGCCCCATGACTCGCTGGGAAATCGACGACGAGGGATACCTGCTCGGTAGCATCGAAATCCCCCTG
>JAACDH010000520.1 GCA_009936995.1 Rhodobacterales bacterium | reverse complement strand
CAAGAACATCCGCCGACTCTCCGAGATGCTGGTGGAGCTACACGGAAACACCGTACCCCGGACATTCGACGAGCTTGAGGCCCTGCCCGGTGTAGGCCACAAGACCGCCAGCGTGGTCATGGCCCAAGCCTTTGGCGTCCCTGCGTTCCCCGTCGACACCCACATTTTCAGGCTCGCCCATCGCTGGGGTCTCAGCCGCGGCAAGAACGTCGAGAAGGTCGAAGCCTCCCTGAAGCTGATCTTTCCCAAAGAAGATTGGAACAAGCTGCACCTTCAGATCATCTTCTTCGGCCGCGAATTTTGTCCGGCGCGCGGTCATAAACCCGAGACGTGCCCTATCTGCAGCTGGGCTGGCTAGCGCGCGCTCTGGTGTCTTCGAGCCATCGGGACTACCATGAGGCCCCCAGAGGTTCTGGGCCCGGAGGTCTTCCATGTCCCTAATCGCTCTGCTCTTCGTCGCGACCGCTACCGCAAACGACGCGCCCCTCGAGGTAAAGGTCGCCGACCCGAAGGTCGTCGCCTTGGTGCTGGACTGTGGTGCTGGAAACAGCCTGAAGGCCACCGTTCAAGACGGGGTGGCCAAGTTTGCCCAGGTTCCCACCACAGACTGCACCGTAAACATGGTCCGTCGCAATGGCATAATCAACGAGCCGGGCAAGTGGACCTGTGATTTCGACGGCTGCACCCAAGACGATGTGCATCACACCGAGCTGGTGGTCGAAGAGGGTCGGGTGAACGTGGTGGTGTCCGGTCAACCCCCTGGCGCAAGCCTCGAGCTGAAGTGCCCCGACGGATATCGAGAGCGAAGTTCAATTATCGAAAATACAGCGAGCTTCACCGGCGTCCCCGACGACCAGTGCATTCTGAATTTCAAGGGTGGTATACCGGCCCGATACAGCGGCATGGACTGGGGCACATGGTACTGTGCTTTGACTGGAACAACCGCCGTATGCACCAAAAAGTAGTTCCCATGAAACGCATCCTCTGGCCTCTGTTGTTTTTCGCCGCCACCGCGTGGATGTACCAGCACAACGCCGCCGACTCGGGCTCGGTAATGGTGCTTCCAATGGTCGACGTGCTGTTCCCCGACGTAGCGGGCGACAACCAGGCCATGGGTCAGGCCAGCGTGAAGATGATGGGCGGAATCTCGGCGCTAATGTTGGTCTACGAGATCTTCCTCGGCATTCGTGACTTCCAACGCAATAAGGCGCAGCCCGAAGACGACGAGTAGCGATCTAGCTGAAGTTTCGCTGGATGAACGGCCAGCTATCGACGTCTTTCTCGGCGCGTGAGTACGTGAGCCATGCAACAGACATTCCCGCGCCGTGCAGTGCTGGCACGAACAGGAACGGAACGCAGAACAACATACACATCCCTAGGGACACCACCGTCATGACCAACCCCATCAAGAAGAGCTCTAGCCGGGCACCGCTGCCGCCCTGCCAGGCCGTGATGATGGCCTCCATGGGCCCCACCTCGTCTAGAACAGCGCTGAACATGGCCAGCATGAGCGGGAGCAGCAACAGCCCAACGGGAATCAGCACGAGGAGACTCAGCGCTACAGCGAGCGCAGCGAATTCGACATTATCGGTTGCATAGTAGACGCCAAAGCCGACCCCCCCCAGCGGCAGGTAGACGGCCATAGCCAAAGCCGCCAAGGTCCAGGCCACCAGCGTCGCCCGAACACCTCCCCACACGTTGGTAAAGAGCAGAGACAGGTCGGCCTCATCGGTGCGTAAATAGTGGCCGACAAAGCCAATCAGTCCCGCGTAGCAGAACTGCTGAACCGGCAAGCTGAACAAGATGTTGGCGGTCATCCCTACCACTTGGTTCACCGCGCCCTCAATCATCGGATCGAGCTGCATCGCGGCTGCCGCCACTTGGATACCGACCGTGAGAGGTGACGTAAAACAGCTGACCGCGAACGAGGTTCCCATGAGGAACAGCGTCCACAACAGCATGGCCACGGGCTGCTCTTTCAAGAGACCGACGCCACCGAACAACACGGTCTCGTAGCTGAACGCCCGTTTCCTGTGCCAGCCTTCGCCGTGAGCCAGATCTGCGGCCCCTTCGCCGTGCCGATCAGACTCGCTGCCTTCCCAAACATCCTGACTCATCTGCCCTCCGATGGGCACGCTATCACACCGACGCTTCGACCCTGGCGTATGCGTCTAGGGCCAGTTCGAACTCGCGACGAGCGTTGGCCGCAGCGGCCCGGGCTTCGTCGGCGTGGCCGTCGGTGAGCGCCGACCAGCAGCGACCGAGGTTCCGCTCTCCGCCACTAAACGGACCGAAGTATTGGGCGAATACCGCCAACCCATGAACGGCGATCAGCTGACCGCGGCCATCGACCAAGGCGTCGATCTGGTCGGCCATGATCGCATCGACCTTCGCACGGGCGTCTGGCGCGTCTTCGTCGAACTGAAGATTTTCGAGGCGTTTTTCAAGTTCGACAATGCGCGCCACCACGTCTTGGACCGTCTGGGTGAAGTCGACCGCCCCCCCCTCGCCGCCGCTGGCTGCGTCGGCCGCCATCTCTTGGCGTGCGAGACCAGCCCCGACCACGATGAAGACGATGCCTGTGAGCCAGCCGAAGCCACCGACGTTGAACCAGTCGTTGAACCGTTGCTTTGGCGCAGGCATGCCAATGCTGTCACGCGCGTTCTCGGCCTCGACCCGCGCACCGTCATTCTGGGCGACGCCAACGGCCCACTGGGCGGCACGGAATTCAGTGTGTTGGTCTCCGTTT
>JAACDH010000519.1 GCA_009936995.1 Rhodobacterales bacterium | reverse complement strand
GACGACGACTGTGACGGCGACGGGTTCCCCGTGGACACCGACTGTAACGACACCGACGACACCATCTTCCCCGGCGCGACCGAGGTGCCCTTCGACGGCATCGACCAAGACTGCGCGGGCGACGACGAGTGCGACCAGGACGCAGATGGGCTTTTCGCCCTCGACTGCGGCGGCGGCGACTGCAATGACGCCGACGCCAACATCTTCCCCGGCGCCAACGACGTACCTTACGACGGCATCGACCAGGACTGTGACGGCTCAGATGAGTGCGATATCGACAACGACGGTTCCCTGGCTACGGCCTGCGGCGGCGACGACTGCAACGACGCGGACGCCGGAGTCAACGTAGGCGCCACCGACGTCCCCTACGACGGCATCGATCAGGACTGCAACGGAGACGACAACTGCGACCAAGACGGAGATGGCTTTGACGCCGCGGAGTGCGGCGGATCAGACTGCAACGACGTCGACGAAACCATTCACCCCAACGCAGCAGACCCCTGCTACGACGGTATCGACCAAGACTGCGCCATGGACGGCGACTGCGACTGTGACGGCGATGGCTACGTGCCCGACACCTGCGACAGCCCCCTGCCCGCGGGCGACTGCGACGACGACGACGCGGCCATCAACCCCGGGGCCGACGACACCCCCTCCGATGGCGTAGACTCCGACTGCGACGGCACCACAGAGTGCGACGACGACGGCGATGGCTTCCTGTCCTTGGACTGTGGCGGCGACGACTGCAACGACGCCGACCCCAAGATCTTCCCCGGCGCCGCCGAGGTCCCCTACGACGGCCTGGACCAGGACTGTGACGGCGAGGACGAGTGCGACGTGGACGACGACGGCTTCATCGCCACCGAGTGCGGCGGAGACGACTGCCTAGACCTGCTCTCCTGCTGCCACCCAGGCGCCCTAGAGATTGAGAACGACGGCGTAGATCAAGACTGCGACGGCGTGGACGGTAGCTTCGCTCCCAAGGCCTCCGAAGGTTGCGGCTGCTCGGCAACAGGCAACGGCGGAAGTGCACCCCTGTTCCTCATCGGCGCGCTGGCCCTGCTGGCCCGTCGACGTCGGGGCGTCGTGGTCACCGCCGCGCTGATGGCCGCCCCCGCCGCGCAGGCCCTGACCATCACGGTGCCCGGCGACCAGCCCACCATCGCCGACGCGGTCGCCGCGGCCAGCGCCGGAGACACCATCCTGGATACGCCTGCAGCCGGTGACATCAGCAACCCGCCCGAGCAGACCCTCATCATCATCGACAAGGACCTCACCATCCAGTCCACCACGGGCTCCGCACTAGCGACGCTGCCACCCCTAGAGGTGGTCGGCGCTCACCTCAACCTGCAGGGCGTGACCGTGTTCTCTTTCCCGGGCGCCATTGGAGGCAACACCGCCATCAACGGCATGGCTGGGTGCACCATTACCGGTGACGATGTGGCGATTCTGCCAGACTACGTCATCACCGGCGACACGGCTTGGCTCAACGCCAATCGTGGCATCGCTGCCGACAACTGCACCGTGACCCTGACCAACCTAGAGATCAGCGGCATGCGTTGGAATGCGCCGCTGGTGATGACCAATGGAAGCACCTTCGACATCACCGGCTGCGACATCCACGACAACCCGGGTCTGGTGGACTTCGAAGCTGAGGAGTACAACATGGAGGCCGGCGCCCTATACATGTGGGGCGCCTCGGGCACGCTGCGGGCTTGCGATCTGCACGACAACAATCCCAGCACCATCGGCTGGGGTATCGGTTCGGGCGCCATTTTCGCGAGCCTGGGCAGCCTCACCCTCGAAGACGTCAACATCGACCGAAACGTGGGTTTAGGGCTTGCTTACCTAGAAGATCTGGACACCGTACTCACCAACGTAGCGATTCGCGACAATGGTGACTTCTTGTCGCTTCCCGGTAGTATCTACGGCTGGTTCGGCACCCTCACCGCCAACGACTTGACGTTCACCGGCAACGACGGAAATGTGTGGCTCGACGGATTCACCAGCGAAATCAACAACGCGACGTTCACCGGCGCGGTGGCCGTTCCGTTGGATGCAGGACTGCTGGGAGGATGGTCCGGAGATCTGAGCTGCACCGACTGCGACTTTAGCGCTGGTGAGTCGGTGACAACGGGAGGTTGTCTGGCGTTCAGTGAGGCCACCATCTCCTTGACCGACGCCAGTCTTACCGACTGCACAACCGCAGGTGACGGTGGGGCAGCTTGGTTTGGCCCTTCCACCAACGCGACCTTGACCCGAACCACCATCGACACCGCCACAGCCACGAGCGGCGGCGCGTTGTCCCTCTCCCAAGGTTTCTTCTTCGGCGGAGCCAGAAGCTCGCTCGAGACGGATGACCTGATCATCAACAACACCACCGCCACATACGGCGGCGCCGTATACTACACCAACGCAGACGTCACTCTGCGAGGCGGCACCATCAGCAACACCACCGCATCGGGCTACGGTGGAGGCTTCTTCGTACCGGATTGGTTCTCTGTCGGCGGCGATCTGAATGATGACGGCCCATCCCTGCTGCAGCTCGAGGGCGTCACCCAGTCCAATGCCACCGCGGTGTTTGAGGGCGGCGTATTCTGGACTGGATCGGTCAACACCGTTCGGGCCACCGCCAGCAGCTTCCGAAACAACGACGCCGCGGCAGGCGCCCTGTCCTGGACATGGGACGGCAACCTAGACCTGCAATGCATCGAAGCCTGCAACAACACCTCGCCCGAGGCGATCGTCTACAGCGGTAGCAAGGCCGTTGCTTCCAACCTGACCATTCGCAACTCGATCTTCCAGGACAACGATGGCGGCGGAAACATCGTCCTAGCCATGATGGCGGGCAGCGGACTCGCCCTCTTCGAAAACAACACCCTGATCAACCCTGGACAGGCCTCGGCGGTCACCGTTCGAGATGTGTCCGACCCCACCCACGCCCAGTTCACCAACAATATATTCAGCGACCACGACGCCGGAGTCGCCTACATCAACTCAGTGGCCCAAGGCGACTACAACCTGT
>JAACDH010000518.1 GCA_009936995.1 Rhodobacterales bacterium | reverse complement strand
GATCCCAATCTCGCCGCGGGCCAGTTCTCCATCCAAGCCACGCCCAACACCGGAAATCTACGCAAGGTGATGTCAAACCCAGTGAACGACTCGGTCGCCTGGGTGTTCTCCTGGAGCGGAAACAAGGTCTATACCTGGGAGAGCGTCCTGCGGAACGACCCCGCCAATTCGTTCGACTTTAACGGCTACACCCTGTGGGACATGGCGAGCACCAACGACGGCGTGTGGAAGATCTTCGTGGGCCGCAACGGCAACGCCTGGGTCAGCGACAGCCCGTGGCGCCCCATCGACGGCACCGCGTTTACCAACACGCCCATCCCCAGCTTCGACCAGCCGCCCTGGAGCGGCACCAGCAACGACTACCTCGTGGGCGTCGACTTTCGGCCTGGTACCTGCGAAGGACTGGCCGTAGGAGACGCCACCTCCAACCAGGGCACCATCGCCCTGTTCACCCTGTGACGGGTTCCTGACGGGCGGTTCTACGTTTCTGAGATACACCGCAGTCATGAAGTACTTCCTCCCCCTCCTGTTCGTGTGCCTGTCCGGTTGTTTCGCCGAGGGCGACTCCGCTGCGCTTAATTGCAACTCTGGCGTCGTCGAGACCTACACCGGCGTCGTCGATGGACTCAACGTGTCGGTCGACCACTGCCTAGCCATCGGCTGGAAGAGCAACCCGTGCGAAGATGGCGGAAGCTTCTGTCAGTACGTCTACGGGCCCAACCAACCAGGTGGTGGCGGCACCGACCTCCTGTTCGGCGACTTCATGTACGGCATCCGGATCGACAGCGTCGAGTCCTACACCCTGCCTAAATACAATGGCCCGCAGACCTGGGAGTCCCTGCCCATCTCCGAGGCCGGTTACGCCGTGAAAGAGTCCGTCAATAGCGAGCGCTACGGCGGCGACAGCCGCGAGATGATCATCGGTTGCGACCACCCCGATACCGACAACATCTGCCCCTTCACCTGGTACCGCAAGGTGGTCACTGGCGTCGAAGATTCCCTTGTGGTCGATGTCAGTGGCGTATTCGCTGACTTTCAAGACCCCAACGATGTGACCACGGCGCCCGAGGAATACGATGTGTACCTCGACCAAATGGGCAGCATGCGCATCACCGTGGAGTAGGTATGGGTTGGTCCGAAACCGACATCCCCGATCTATCTAGCAAGATCGCTTTAATTACCGGTGCAAACAGTGGAATCGGGCTCGAAGCGGCCCGGGCTATGGCCCAACATGGCGCCGAAGTGCTCATCGCCTGTCGCAGCCCCCAGCGCGGTCAAGGAGCGTTGGAGACGCTAAAAGCAGCAGCACCCGACGCCAAAATTCGGCTGCTGAAGCTCGATCTGGCCGACCTCGCCTCGGTGCGCGCCTTGCCCGAGCAGCTCGGCGACACCCAGCTCGACTGGCTGATCAACAACGCCGGCGTCATGGCCATCCCCCGGCGCGAGACGGCCGACGGCTTCGAGATGCAGTTCGGCACCAATCACTTGGGCCACTTCGCCCTCACCGGCCTGCTGCTCGAACGGCTCAAGCCGGGCGCCCGTATTGTTCATGTCGCCAGCAATGCCTACAAGACCGGCAAGATGAAGTGGGACGATCTGCAGCACACCCAACGCTACGAGCGCTGGACCGTGTACTTCCAGTCCAAACTGGCGAACCTGCTGTTCATGTACGAGCTCGACCGGCGACTCACGGCAGCCGGATTTCCGGCGATAAGCCTGGCTTGCCACCCCGGTTATAGCAGTACAAAACTACTCTACCGCGGCTCCGAGCTCGACGGAATGAATTGGCTTCGGCCGCTCTGGTCGACGGCCAACGCGCTGCTCGCCCAAACCGCCCAGCAAGGCGCGCTGCCCACGTTATTCGCAGCGGTCGACCCAAGCGCGCGCAGTGCCGACTACATCGGACCCGGTGGCCTGCTGGAGATGTGGGGTGCACCTATTCACGTTAAATCCAAGGCAAAGGCCCAGAACGCTGAAGATGCCAAGCGACTATGGGACGTGAGCGTAGAACTTACTGGCGTGGGGTATGAGACGCTCGCCCCATGAATCGTCGACACTTCCTAGGCGGCACCGCAGCCAGCCTTTCGTTCGCAGCGTGCGGCCCGCCCAACCCCGAATCGTCTATCGACGCCCCCAGCGGCGTCTTCAGCGACGAGAGCGTGAGAGCAGTCCTCGCCGCAGCGCTTGATGCCGCCACTCGAGCAGGTGCTTCGTACGCCGATGTTCGGCTGTCCCACCACCGTAATCAGTCGATCCAGACGCGGGAACAACGGGTGCGCTCGTTGTCGGACTCCCGCAGCAGCGGGCTGGGGGTGCGGGTGTTGGTCGACGGCACCTGGGGGTTCTCGGCGCTGAACAAGCTCACCGAGGACGACGCCCGTCTTGCCGCCAAACAAGCGGTGGCCCTGGCCATTCAGAACCGGCCGCTACAGCTCGATCCGGTTCGTTTGGCGCCCATCACCGCCGGGGTCGGTCGCTGGGAGACACCGGTGGGCCGCGACGCTTTCGCCGTGCCGCTCGAGGAGAAGATCGAGCGACTGATGGCCATCAACCAGATGGCGTTGGCCAAGACCGGCGTGAACTTCGTGCGGTCGTCCATGCATTTTGTCCGCGAGCACAAGTTCTTCGCCAGCACAGATGGTGCATGGACCGAGCAAATCCTCCACCGCTGTAATCCCACCTTCCAGCTCACCTCCATTCACGACAAGACCGGCAGCTTTCGCACCCGAAACGCCCTTTGCGCGCCCCAGGGGCGAGGCTACGACTTCATCGAAGCCTACGACTGGGACACTGACGTCAGCCAAGCCGCCGAAGACGTGGTCGCCATGCACACCGCGCGATCCGTCGAACCGGGAAAGACCGACCTGATCCTGTTGCCCTCCAACTTGTGGCTCACCATTCACGAGTCGATAGGCCACCCCACCGAGCTCGATCGCGCCCTCGGCTACGAGGCGAACTACGCCGGCACCAGCTTCCTCACGCCCGAGCTGGCAGGCAAATTCCAAATCGGAAGTGAGCTCGTCAACTTCGAGGCCGAGAAGACGGCAGAGGGCGCTCTGGCAACCTGTCAATGGGACGATGACGGCGACACAACGGGCCAGTGGCCGCTGATCACCGACGGCGTGCTGGTCGACTTCCAGACCACCCGCGACCAGGCCCACCTCCTCGAACAACCCCGAGGGCGAGCCACCAGCTACGCCCAATCCTGGCGCGATGTTCCGTTTCAGAGAATGCCCAATATCAACCTTAAACCTGGTAAAAAACCACTCACTCTAGACCAGCTCGTCGCCGACACCGAGCGCGGTATTCTCATCGCCGGTCGGGGCAGCTACTCCATCGACCAGCAGCGCTACAACTTCCAGTTCGGCGGTCAAGTGTACCGCGAGATCGTCAACGGCAAGGTCGGCGACCTGCTCACCGACGTGGCCTACCAATCCAACACCGCCCACTTCTGGAAGTCCTGCGATGCCATCTGTAGCGACGGCTACGAAGTGAACGGCTCCTTTTACGACGGCAAGGGTCAGCCCGGCCAAGTGAACGCCGTCAGTCATGGCTGCGCGCCGGCGCGCTTCCGGCAGATCGACGTCATTCGTACGGGGGTAAGCTCATGATGCTCGATCGAACCGCCGCCCGAGATCTCCTCGAATCCGCCCTCAGAGAAGGCCTCGCCGACGACCTCATCGTTCGGGTATCTGGGGGCCATCGCACCCATCTACGATACGCTCGTAACCAAGTCAATACATGTGGTATCGACACCGATGATGTGTTCAGCGTCACCGCCAGCTTTGGCAACCGCAGCGGCACCGCCTCGGGCAATCAGCTCGACTTCCCAAGTCTCATCAAGGTCATCCGAAGCGCCGAAGCCCTGGCCAAGGTCTCGCCCGAAGACCCAGAGCACTTGCCCAGTCTCGACCGCAAGACCTACCTCTGCCCTCCGTCGTACAAACCCGCCAAGCAAATCGACGCGCTCCAGACCGGTGTGGCCTATTGCCTCACCGAAGCGCAATCCCGGGGACTCATCGCCGCGGGGTACGCCGAATATGTGGAGCGATACAAGTCCTTTGCCTCCAAGAACGGAGGCTTCGCCTACTACCGCTACACAGACGCTGTGGTCAGCCAGACCAGCCGCACACCCGACGGAAAGGGCTCGGGTTGGGCGGCCGAGACGGCCATCAACCCCGATAATCTAGACTTTGAGCGACTGTCCGCCATCGCCTGCGAGAAGGCCGACGCCACCGTCAACCCGAAAGAAATCGCTCCCGGCCCCTACGAGACGGTGTTCGAACCCTCCGCCGTCGCCAACTTAAGCCGGCTGTTCGTGGGCGGACTCGACCAGCGCCGCACCGACGAGGGCCGCAGCTTCCTGTCGCTACCCAACGGCGAGTCCCGCTTTGGCGAGAAGATGTTTCCCGACTGGATGACCGTCATCTCGCACCCTGGATCGCCCATGGCGCCGGCCGCTTCGTACACAGGCGACGGCCTGCCCACCCAGCCTCGGGAGTGGATCACAGAGGGCGCCCTAAAGACACTGCCCTGCGACCGCTATTGGGCCCACAAGCACCACCGCGGCGTCCGCCCCTCGCCAGTCAATTGGTTGATGGATGCGCCTCCAGGTTCCGCCGCCGACCTGGTCAAGCGCGTCGAGCGTGGCGTGCTGGTTACCAGTCTCTGGTACATCCGCAGCGTCGACCCGCGCACCCTCACCCACACCGGCCTCACCCGCGACGGCCTGTTTTGGATCGAGGACGGCAAGATCTCCCACCCACTAAAGAACATGCGCTGGAACGACAGCCCGGTGCGCATTTTCGCCGATGCAATCGACGTGGCCGGGACAATTCGCGCCTTCCCACGAGGCGGCGGAACCGGGCACTTTGCGGTTCCGGCGTTGCGGACGGCGGGCTTCAAGCTGACCAGCGTGAGCGACGCGGTTTAAGGCGACCGTTCACCCAGTCGCTACATCGAGGCACATCTGGCCCACAACATCCTACGCCAGTACGGAGTCTAGTCTGCGACCTTCCACATCGCCGACGTGGGTGGCCGTCGCCTCCTGTCCATCGGGTGGCGCCCGTCTACGATAGGCTCCCGATGTACCACGCCCCTCGCCACGGCGGAGGACTACCCAAAGGCATCTACCATGCCCACAGCGAACAACTCGACCTCTCCAAAGGCACCCGAGCGCTGGCTCGTTCCTACTGGCGCCAACTCACCCACCACCCGGACGTCAGCGACCACTTCAAGGCCATCGCCGCCGCACAGCTAGCCGTCTGCTAGACGCGTTCAGTCGCCCTCGTACGCCATGTCGGCCAGACGTTCATCCAGCTCGATCGACAACGCCTGGTAAATCGCCTGCTCATCGGCGGTTCGATCGGCCTCGGCGATGGGCGGGCCCTCGTATTCGAAGGGGTCGTCGAGGGCGTAGAAGGCCTCTCCGGGACCGACGCGGATGAGCTTGTGGGTATCGTTGCGAAGTCCACGGTGGTCGGTATTGTACGGCCCCGGACCCGACTCAAAGAAGCGCTCTGTGTACAGCGTCTGACGAGCGCCGGGCAGTGTAGGGTCGGTCAGGTAGGGCAGCAGGCTCTGGCCGTCCAGGATCACGGGCACCCCGTCGCGAACGATGGCGTCGGGGTTGATGTGGGCGAGCTCAGTGAGGGTGGGCAGCAGATCGACGACGTGAACCATCGCGTCGGCCACCCCACCGGCCACAATCCCAGGACCGGAAACCATAAACGGCACCTTCGATCCGCCCTCATAGGGGCTCAGTTTGGCCTGTTCGGATGCCCACGGAGCGCGGGCCCGACCCACGGGTGTGCCGTTGTCGGCCAGCAGGATGATCACGGTTCGCTGACGTAACTCGGGGGTCATTGACGCCAATAGGCGGCCAATCTCGGTGTCGACGGACTGCAGCATCAGATCGTAAAGGAAGGGCAACAGCTCCCACTCTTCGTCGGTGGGAAGGGTGTGAATCAGCTCGGGCGGAGGAAAGTGAGTCGGCGTGTGCGGCGCCGCAAAGGCCACGTACATGAACCACGGCTCGGGCATCGTCTGCAGCTGATCGATCGCGTCGTTGGTGGTGTCCGTGGTGGCATAGACCGTAGTGGCGAACTGATCGCCGTTAACCACCTTCTCCCACTCAAAGTAGTCTGGCGCCGTCACAACGCCCGACGACGCGACGAGGTTGCCCATGGTGCCCGAGAAATGGTCGAAGCCATGCAGGTTGGGCTCGTCGAGGTAGGTGGAGAGCTGTTGAGGCGCCAGGTGCCACTTGCCCAACGCCACGGTTCGATAGGGCTCGGGAGCGTCGCGCAGCAGCTCGGGAAGGGTGACCTCGCCGTGGGGAAGACTGTAGTCGTCGATGGGCGCGATGACGCCACCCAGACCCGTCCTTCGACCGTAGCGACCCGTGAGGAGCGAGGCCCGAGAGGGTGAACAGCTGGGCGCCGCGTAGGCATTGCGGAACCGAACGCCGGTGGCCGCGAAGGCGTCGATGTTGGGGGTGACCGCCGGATGAGGATGCAGGTCGTAAACGCCGACCTTGTCGACGCCGACATCATCCAGGAACAGGATGAGCACATTCGGCGCTGGACGTACCGACGCAACAGTGGTGGGGACGGTCGACCCAACCTGACCTGTGCCAGAACCATTACAGGCCAGTAGGGAAAACAATCCCCATGTGCGAATCCAGGACATGACCGAGCGACTCCACCTGCAGCGCAGTCTAGCAGACTACACGTCGACGAAGACCACGCCGTCGAACTGATCCGCACAGAGCGGCAGATCGAGCACAGGCGCCCGCGGGTGAACATCGGCGTAGGGCGACACGCGAACGGGGAATCGCGTGGGGTAGTAGTTCATCTCGGCGATCAAATGGCCGGCGCGCTCCCAGAGGGGCTCAATCGCCGACAACCGTTCCCGTGCGCTAGGCGTGATGCAGCCGGCGATGGCCTCGACCACCTTGGCTTCGTCGTAGACGCTGGCCTGGTACTCGCCCGCGTCGTCCGAGGCCGGCAAGGGACCGTTTCCCGATCTCCAAAGTGCTGCCTGGGAGCCGTGGCCGAAGGGGTCGACCGGCTCGCCGTTCAGCCAGGTGTTGAAGTGAATATGCGGCACGCCGAACGGAAAGCTGACCAGCGCATCTAGGCCGCTATACCCAGACAATGCGACCGGCTCTCCGCGCCTAAGGACCTGCCCGACCTCGACCAAACTCCGCGCCAAGTGCGCCGTGCAGGTCATCAGGCCATGGCCGTGGTCGATGTAGATCTTTAGGCCGCCGCGGTTGTATTCGGACACCACTCGAACCACGCGACCCGGCGCCGCTGTACACACCGTCGACCCAACTGGAATGGAGAAATCGGTGCCATTGTGACTGTCGTAGGTGAGCTGTTGTCCACGAAAGTCTAGCGCCTGCGTCTTTTTAACCGACCACCCAAGGGCGATAGGTGTCTGAGTGTGGTTGAACAGGTTGGTGATGACGGCCTTGCGGGCGATCCACGACCGGCCGGTCCACAGGGTCATCGCCAGCCGGGGACGAAGCTGGCGAAGGCTAGAGAGCCCGAACAAAGTCGGGGGAACATCCGCTTCGCCACGGAACACGATGCCGGTCTGTCGAATGCGCTCGGACAGTGGAGACAAGCCCATCACCTCACCGAAAAAACGTAAGCGTGGTCGCTGCTCTGTCATGGCTCCTCCCAATCCCAACCTATCGCAGTTCGGGTATGCTGCCGCCTCAAGGAGCTTCGTTTGCCTACCTGGGACCCACCCATAATCCGCCTGCTGTCCATGGCGCTCTTGTCGCGCTGCCAAGGAGGCCCAGACGTCTTTCTCGACGGGGTAGCGGGCCGAAAAACCGGCCCTAAACCCCTCACCACCGATCCCACCGTACTCCCCAAACCATGACGTATCCCCCCTGGCATTCCGTCTGCGCCGCCGCCCTCATCGACTGCGGCGCAGTGGACCAAGTCCCCGTTCTAGATGCCTTCCACAGTGTCGTAGACCCGTGCGAAGACGAGCCAGCCAGCCTCTCATGGCTCACGGCCCACACGCCAGAGAACCCAGTCGCCGCCTCGCTGATCGGAGAGGTAGACCGCGAACAGGCCCGGATGTTCGAACGGAGATACCAGGCGGTCTGCGAGCTCGAGGGCTCGCAGGCGTGGCACATCTTACGGGTGGCGCTCCACCGAAGAATGGCGGGAATCCTGGCCTCTCCGGGTCCACGAGCCGCACGCGTCCGCGCCCTCGTCGACTTCTACTTCGGCCAAGCAGCTGTCCTCCGCTGGGCCGATCCTTCACTGCCCGAAGCACCCGACTTACCAGTTAAATGGTGTACTGTAGCGCCCGGAATCGAGCACGGCCTACTAGACGGTCGGTCGGCCTGGGGGCCGGTACACATCAACTTGCTCCGCCTGCGCGATACCCGCATCGACACGCTGGATTGCCGCGGCCACAACTTCGTCGATCTCATCGCAGAACGCGGGGCAGTGGCCGGGGTCTCGGGCGGCTTCTTTCTGTACTCAGAGCCCGATATTCAGCCGCCGAGCACCCGAGGAGATCCAGTCGGTCTACTGGTCACCGACGGCACAGCGGTCAACCCACCTTGGCTTCGCCGCACCGCCCTCGTCCAGACCGACGACGGTCGTACCCAGATCCTCACGCCGGTGGTCGAAGGCCGTCGCTGGACCCGCGCCCATGGCAGAACCAGCCCTATCGACGCCGGACCGGTTGCGGCGGTGATCGGCACCCGAGTGGTCGCTCGTGGTGTAGGCGCGTTGGAGGTTCCCCTGGCGGGCGCCGTTGTCTCCCTAGGTCGGGATTCACCCTTGCCACCCTGGGAGCCAGAGCACGGTGGCGTACCCATCCGATCTGCCATGGCCGGCGGTCCAATGTTGATGGAGGGCGGGCACATCCACCTGGACCTGGCCTCCGAGGACTTCGCCGGTACCGCGCCGCCCATCACCTTCTCCCAAGACGAGACCTTCGACCAAAACTTGCTGCCGCGGATGGCCGCTGGGCTCACCGACGACGGCGCCCTGCTGTTCGCGGCGGTCGACGGTCGCAACTTTAGTCGGGCCCCAGGACTCACCCTTCGGCAAACCGCCCTGGTGCTTAGAGCACAGGGATGCGTGCGCGCCATGAACCTAGACGGCGGCTCGTCCAAGCGTATGGTCATCGCGGGGCGGGTGGTCGACTTGCCCAGCACCGAGGTGCAGAGCGGCGGCGAGAGCGGATCGGTGCGACCGGTGCACAGTGGGATTCTCATCGGCGCTACGCGGGGCGTCTAGCGCTGTTCGGACACTGGAGCGAACCCCCACCAACACCGGCCTCAAAGGAAATCCAAAGTACCCGAGCTGTCCGGGAATAAACAGGCCGACACATGCCCTTCAACCATGGCGACCTCTACCCGATAGGTGTTAAGTGGCCGAGCTACTGTGGCGCAATCAGCACCCCACGTGGCCTCGCCAAGGACAGCGCCTATGAGAACTATCTCGCGAATCGCAAGTATACTCCTACTGCTTTGCAGCTCAGCCTTCGCAAACCCAACCGTCAGCGAAGAAGACCTGGCCAAGGTTTCCGCCGACGCTCTGCTGAACCTAATTCCGCGCGCTAAGACCATCGAGACCCTAGATCGCGAGATCGCCCGGCTCGAAGCCACCCAGGTCGTCGTACCTACAATCCCGCAACAGGGCGACCCGGACGAATCTTCGGTGTTCTTGATCCAACTCCTCCAAGCAGAGCGCGCCTTAGAGCACGCCCGACAGGAGCGGGCGAAAGCTGGGCTGGTGAGGTCCGCGGGCACTCGGCTAAAGCTGTCCACCTTCGAAAAGGCCATCGTCGCGGCCGCGAAGAACCTCGAAGCCGTCCGGGCCGAGCAGGCTGAACAGCGACTGCACTGAGCATCCACCGCTCACGCTTTCCGAGATGCCCGAAGGGCGATACACTCCACCCGGCGACGTCCTATTGCTCCTGATGCGCGTCGCACCGGAGCTCCGTTCCCATGACCGATCCCCTAGAGGGTGTCCTTGACGCGCTCGTTGAAAGCTACGCGTCCGATACACCGCTCAATAGCCTAGAGACCTACGCGCTACCCAATCGCCGCGACGTCGTTCAGGCCTTTAACCACATCTTCCACGTGCTGTACATGGGCTACTTCAGCACCCGGCGCCTGTCGCCACAGACGCTGCGGATGTCGCTCACCGAGCACCTGCTGCCAGCCTCCGAAATACTGTGCACTCAGATCTCCCTGGCAACCGCGTGGGAAGACCGAGCCCAAGAGGCCAACGAGCGGCGCTGCGATCTCTGGTCCAAGAACCATGTCAACCAGATACTCGCCCAGCTGCCAGCGCTGCGCGAACAGCTCAGGGGCGATGTCGAGGCCGCGTTCGCCAACGACCCGTCGGCTGAGTCCATCGAAGATGTGGTGTTCTCCTACCCCGTCGTCTTCGCGCTCACCGCCTACCGCCTCGCACACATCTTGTACAAAGCCAACATCCCGATGCTGCCGCGCATCTTAACCGAGCACGCCCACGCAAAGACCGGCATCGACATCCACCCAGGGGCGCGTATCGGCAAACGCTTCTTTATCGACCACGGGACGGGCGTTGTCATAGGCGCAACCTCAGTTATCGGCAACAACGTCAAGCTGTACCAAGGCGTGACTTTGGGTGCACACTCCGTCCATGGCGATGTCGAGCGACGCCGCGGCCTGGTGGTCAAGCGCCACCCCACCCTCGAAGATGGGGTCACGATCTATGCCGGCTCCACTATTCTTGGCGGTGACACCGTCATCGGCGCGAACTCAGTTATCGGTGGCAACGTATGGCTGACCGAGAGCGTGCCCCCTCGTTCACGCATCTTCTTCCATCCAAGCGGACACCCAACCCACCCCTCCACTCCCCAAGAACCGGAGACCGTATGAACACCGACGTCGTCGACGCCATCGGAAACACCCCGCTCATCAAGCTCGTAGGGGCATCGAAGAAGACGGGCTGCACCATCCTGGGCAAGGCCGAGTGGCTCAACCCCGGCATGTCCATCAAGGACCGCGCCGCCAAGTTCATGGTGTTGGATGCCGAGCGCCGCGGCGTACTCAAGCCCGGCGGGACCATCGTAGAAGGAACGGCTGGAAACACCGGTATTGGCTTGGCGATGGTCGGGCGGGCTCGAGGCTATCGGGTGGTTATCGTCATTCCCCAGAGCCAAACGCAAGAGAAAAAGGACATGCTGCGCCTGTTTGGCGCCGAGCTCGTTCAGGTCCCCGGAGTGCCCTTCGCCAATCCAAATAACTACGTGCATGTGGCCGAACGCCTCGCAGATCGGCTGGGCGCATTCTACGCTAATCAGTGGGATAACCTCGCCAATCGTCAGGCTCATATCGAAGGGACGGGGCCCGAGATCTGGGCCCAGACCCACGGTCGGCTCGACGGCTTTGTGTCGGCGGTTGGCACCGGCGGCACCCTCGCTGGCACCAGCATCTTCTTGAAAGAGACCCGGAAAGAGATCACCGTCGCCTTGGCCGATCCATATGGTGCCAAGATGCACGCCTGGTTCACCCGTGGCGAGCTGGCGACGGACGTCGACGGCGGAAGCATCACCCAAGGCATCGGACAGGGTCGAGTCACCGGAAACATCGACGGCGCGCTGGTCGACACCTCCTTCCGAATTCCCGACGCCGAAGCCGTCGCCATCCTCGACGACCTCGCCGCGAACGAGGGCCTCGTGCTGGGAGGCTCGGCGGGCGTAAACATCGCCGGCGCCATTCGTCTGGCCGAGCAAATGGGCCCGGGCCACACCATCGCCACGCTGCTCTGCGACCACGGAAGTCGATATCAAAGCCAGCTCTGGAACCCAGATTTCCGCCAGAAGCAGGGGCTCCCGGTCCCGGCGTGGCTGACAGCGGTCTCCGAGATCGAAGCCCCGTTCGTCTAGCGGGCCTGTGGGGTGGCCGTGTCACCCGTCGTCGCTTGGACATCCGTATCCAATTCAGCCTCATCACAAGAGATGGGCGCCGCTACAATCGACGCTACCACCCCGAAGATCTCCCCATTCATCCCCAGGGTAAACGCACTCAGGTCGCGGAGCTGCACCGTGTACTGCGGCGCCACAAACGGGCCCGGTGTGCGCGTCTCGGAACGGATCCGCACCGACTCGTCCACCAGAATCGGAACCGAACAGTCATTGGTGAGGGCCGTGGTGCCGCCTAGGTAGATGACCTCGACGCACTCGGGCTGCCCGTGGAACTCAAAGGTGACGGGACAGGCGGCCAGGGCGGAGGCGGCGATGAGGGTCAGGATCGGGAACACGGCGACTCCAGGGGTACTGACCTGGACTAATGCAAGGACTGTTCCGCAATGAAAGTCGGCGTTTTATCGAGTTCGATGGCATCGCCCACACCCAACCTCCACCAAAACCACGACGCTCAGATCGCCCTAGCGCCCCGAGCGCGCCAGATTCGCTACCGACCCGGCCACGCTCTTGCTCAGATCTTCCAAGAACGCGTCGGGCTGATCCGCCGGCAACCGAACCCGCGCGCTGGCAGCCAGACGGACCGTGGGCATCTCGATGACCGAGCGTGCCGACTTCCATATTCTCCGACATCGGAAGCGCGTTCAGTGTAGAGTTTCCCGCTCCTGGGAGATTTCAATGCTGTTCCGAACCCTCGTCCTTGCGCTACTTATCGCGTGTGGCAATGGCGATTCCACCCCCTCCGACACAGGCGTTTCCACAGGGACAGGGACCGGGACCGGGACCGGGACCGGGACCGGGAATGGGACCGGGACTGGGACCGCCACGGGCACCAGCGCCGCGGCCACAAACAGCCGAAAGATGGTCCTCCTCGACGTATCCGCTGCGGGTGTCGCGGTCGCAGACGCGCCAAACCACGGCGCGCTCTGCCCATCGGACACGGACTGGGTAGGCGTGTACTTAGACAAGGCCCAATGCCTCACCAAAGGCCCCGCCGTCACCACCTCCCTCTCCACCACACCCGAAGGGGTGAACGCCATGGATATCACCGATCTCTCGGCGCTCTGCCCCGACGGCTGGACGTACGATGGCGAGGTCCAAGGCAGCGCATCCTGCCGCATCGACGGCGACGGCACCATCGGCACTGGCACCCCTTGCCCAGACGGTACCACCGAGCTGGGCCTCGCGTCCTCCCCACAAAACATCTGCTTCTACGCAGATAGTGGGGTTTGGTTTTACACTTGGTACAATGCCAATGGCGACAACTTCGCCGACGTCACCGACGAGGAAATGTGCCCCGCCGGGTTCGACGTGTCGGGCATCGGTTGCTTTCGCAGCGGACCGGGCACCGTGGTGGGCATCACCAAAACCCTCGACGGCGCCCTCCTCGACGCCCTGGCCAGCCCCGGCGACGCGTGCCCTGCCAACACCGAATACGTGGGCGTGCTGGGCGAGTTTGTTTGGGCCACCTGTGTGTATTCCGAAGTCCGAGCGACCGTAAACGTGGTCGAAGACGCGCAAGGCCGCGTGTTGGGTATCGCCACCGCCGAAGAGCTGTGTCCCGCTGGCATGGCGCCCGTCGGCTACGATGCCAACGCAGTGGTGTGCGTCGAAGGCGCGTAATTTTGCACTGATCATGTGAGATCCGCGTGCGATGACCCACCAACTCCGGCCGCGTACATAAAGAGCACCCCGGAGTTCTTATGTACCAAACCACCCTACTCATCGCGACGTTGTTCACCAGTCCAGTCCAGGCCGGCGAGCCGACCGCCTGTACCGCCGGCGAGGTGACCTGGAACTACGCACAGCCCGTTAACGGCGCCCTGCTGTGCGCCAACGCCGCAGAGCAGTGTCCACGTGTGGCGCCAGGAGCCAAGTGCCAGATCAGCCTTTCTGCCGAGCAATGGTCGAAATGGACCGGCGAGCTCGACGAAGTGTCGACTTCAACGCTTAAAGACGCCCTACTGCGTATCGGCGACGATTTCAGCTTCACCCAGAACGGTCACACGATTCGTGGTGTAATTCGAATGGAACAACCCTGGACTTTCAAGACACCGTGATAGCTTGGTGCGATGAACAACAACGATATTCTACGCCGAATCCGGTATGCCCTCAAGCTCAGCGACGCTCGCATGGTGAAGATCTTCGCCCTCGTTGGCGAGGACATCTCCGCCGAAGAGGCCCGCGCTATCGTCGGTAGAGAGGAAGACGCAGACTCCATCTTCTGCACCAACGACCGGCTCAGCTTGTTCCTCGATGGGTTAATCATCGACCGCCGCGGCCCCCGAAAGCCGGGCAGCCCCATCCCCAAAGCCGAGCTTGAGCTAACCAACAACGACATCCTGAAGAAACTCAGAATCGCCCTCACCCTTCGCGAGCCCGACATCCTACAATTGCTCGCGGATGGCGACCACAAGATGTCGAAGAGCGAGCTTGGCGCATTGTTCCGCAAGCCGGATCACAAGCATTATCGCGAGGCCGGCAATCAAGTGCTGCGGAAGTTCTTGAGGGGGTTGACCCTGCGCCTGCGACCCGCCAGCCCCAAGTAGACTGTCTCGTTTCGTCTCATCGCAGCGGCTTTCAGTCTGATGTGTGTACAGTGAGATGAGGTTTCCCATGCGTAATGGCGGCACAGCAATCTGGCAGGGTTTCGACTTTGAGTGGTCGAACACACCCCATCGGCTTCACAACTTCGGAAGCTCGCTCGTCGATCTACAAACTCAAAACGGACAAATCCAAGGCGCCTGCGAGACCTCCTTCACCGTGGGTCGGGTGCCCGATACTGGGGTCGCCAAGACGTGGATCAAGCCCATTCGCTCGCCCGACCTTCGTTTCCATGAGGGAGCCCAAACTCTAGAAATAACCTCTTTTATTGGTCAGTCTGCGGAGACCATAGGAACGCTCATCGAGGTGCCACTGGCCCCGAATCAAATCGGCACCGCCGTGCTGCGCGGCTTCCACATTCGCTGCGTGAGCCATCCAATGGGCCTGCACCCCGAGGGCATGGGCGTGCGCCTCACCGAACTCTCGAACGAGGGCCAGAAGGTCCGTTTTATTCCGGTGTTCTTCTTCCACGCCACGAACAGTCCCGACATCGTCACCACGGGTTCTGGCCCGGTGGTGTTCACCTGCGAGGTGCTGTACACCGTGGTTGTGGCCGAGCGCGAGACGGTCAAGCTCACGGTGCCCTGCAATCAGAATCCCTGTGTCACTCATCAGCATCGACGGGGCGAAGTACAAAAACTAAGCACCACGCTCCAAGGCGTCGCCCAGCCATCGCTGAATCACGGTGTCATTGGCGTCCGCGGGTTCGTATGGCGACAACAGCACCCATCTTACTTCCAGCGAAACGGCAGATTTATACGCCGCTACCAAATGCACACGGGCGCCATGCACTACGACGCCACGCTGGGCAAATCACAGATCAAGCCCCGGCTACATTTCTGCAACAACGGACTCATCCCCTACCCTATTCAAGCGCATCACCAGCTGTGGACCACGCTGATTCAATACCGTGATGAACGTCCAGCCCTCGCCGCGCGTGTCGAGAAACACGCCATCAAAACCGGGGTTGGCGAAGGTGGCCTGGGGCGTTCGCGGTTCGCGATCTAGCCTCCAAACAGACGACACAACAGGCCTGCGGGCGCTTGTTGAGAGCGGGGGCCAGGCCCGAAGCGCCCGACCTAGAATCTAGAGACCTAGAAGGCGCAGTAATAGGCGCTCATCCAGCTTCCGCGATTTTCTCCTAGACCGCCGCTGAACTCGATAACATCCCAGCCCGTACCCTCGTAGCCGTGACTCCGGGTCACTAAATGGACTTCTTTTCCACGCATCACCAACAGCTCGGGGTACGGCATGCCCACCTCGGAACCGTTGGTCAGATCGACAGGAATTTCGTCCATGCCATCCATGGTGTCTTTCTCGAACTCGCCCTTGAAACCTTGCATCGATCCCTTTTTCACCAACAGTGTGGCTTTCATATCGCTTGTGCGCGTGAGTCGGGCCTTTAGGGGGCCCAAGCTCCAGCCGCGCTCGGCCTCTTTGGTGGAGATCTCAACCGCTCCCACCACTTTGATGGCGCCCTCATCGGCATTCTCAAGCAGCCAGACCACACCCTGCGGACGACTCTCGGCGTCAAACAACGCCAGCTGTGCGGTGTTGCCATCGCAGCCATAGGTGTGTTCGACCACGCCCTGAAACACCAGATTGGTCTCGCCATCGGCACTCCAGCCCGTGTACTGCGAGCCCCGGGGAACATCGTCCCACTCTCCACCGGCCGCAAAAATAGCGACTTCTGCGGTCGGATGTGCGGGAATCCAGTGCTGTTCCTTGTCGAATTCGGAGCGCACGCCCAGGCCGAGCCACGCTTTGGCGTCCCCCGAAAACCCGGGAAGCTCTGCGTTGCCCTCAAGCGGTTCTGCGGGCTCTAGAACCTCCTCCTCCGCGACTTCCTCGACCTCATCCGTGTCCGCTTCTTCCACCTTCGGGTCGTCGGTGTCGTCGGCGTCACCCGTGAAGGCCCCCGAACAAGCGAGGGTCCAACCGAGAAAGAGAAGGCCAAACAGGCGGGACGAGTGCGTCATAGATGCTCCGAGGGTTGGTGCGTTTCTACCTCAGGTTGCGCGTCCGTTGGGAGGCGATCAGTCCGGTGGGCTCTGCGCCCAGCGTGAGATCCACTCAGTCGCGCGCCGCTGAAACTCCTCGGGCGCTACCTCCCACAGATCGCTATGGCCCACCCCTTCGGGCTGCCAGAGCTGTTTATCGGTGGGGGCCGCCGCGTGCAGTCGCGGGCCCGACTCCGGCAAGATGAAGTCGTCGGCCAGCCCGTGAATTACGAAAATGGGCGACTGGATACGGGTAATGTTGTCGACATTATCCCAATCCGAACGAAAGAACCATCCGTTGGGCGTGTCGAGTTTGAGGCTGTCATCCACCAGGCTATCGGAATCGGAAAAAACACTCTCGATGAGAATACTCTGGGCGGCAATCTGCTCGTTTGTCTTCAAGCTCACGAATCCGCCTAAAGATAAGGCCACCCATGGGATTTCTTCGGGTGCGTAGCCGGTTTCAGCGACCACGTAGTCCACGGTAGCCGGGCCATCGAGCTCGGCAAGGCCCTTCCAGGTGGTCACGCCCTCGCTGGCGCCGTAGCCGGCATAGTCGACGATGAACACGTCGTGGGTACCCCAGGACCAGTAGTGGCCCATACGGTCCCATTGGGTTTGAATGCTGCTGCCGTTTCCGTGAAAATAGATCATCGGCGGCGCCGGGTTGGGCTGATGGGCCCAGACGCCTTTGAGGACCACACCATCGGCGCGCTTGAACGCGACAAGCTCTACCAGTTCGGCGGGAATAACGTCATCGTGAAGCTCATAACGGTCGACAGTCTCGCCACCCAAGAACATGAAGTCGAGGCTCATGCAGCCCGTGCCAAAACAGAGCAGTGATGCCAATAGGGACAGGCGTTTCATGTCTTCTCCTTGCCTAATCGAATGCCCAGCCCGATCTGAACCGCGCTGGCTCCCAGGCCGAACGGCCCCACAAACTCAGCGGCCGTGAGCGCATTTTTAGAGGCGGGCGCCATCCACTTGTACTCGATTTGAACGTCGACGCGCTTGGCCGTGAGCATCGTTCCTACAAGGGGTGTCACATGGTACCGAAAACCAGGGAATGGCTGTACAAACTGGTTTATACCTGTATACACAGCGTGGTTTCCAAGGTCCCATGCGCCCACCACTTCGACGCTGGGAAACAACCGTGAGCCGCCCTTGGGGTCGCCTTGAGTGTTGTCGCCCGTGAAGAACGCCAGATCGCCGTCGAGCATGAATCGGGGACGGGCGCCCTCCCCTTCGGCGAGTAAAGTTGTTGCCCCCAGATCCATGCCGAAGATGCCAAACGCAGCCAGGCCAGCGGGATGAAAAGCGCCGTGAACACTAGTCTTTTCCGTGAGGCCATGGGCGTAGCCCAATGTGGTGATGGGGACGACAAAGGCCACCGGTGTCGGCAAATCTTTGCTGATCGGCCCGCCCATGGAGACTTGAAGTGCGCCGGTCCCCTTCGCAAGAGGCCGCACGCTGTGACTGACGGAGCAACCGACCAGCAGAAGTAGAACGAGCAGGGGTCTCATGACCGAAAGAGTAACATGTCGTCCAGCGAGATCAGCGGATCCCAGACGACGGGTCGGCGTCTTTTCAGCCGCTGAAGAATTTACCCGTCATCTCGATGAGCGTAGCGCCCAACCCGAAGATGAACTTCTTTCCAGACAAAGGTAAGGCGAACCCGATCTTCGGTAGACCGGCCAGGGTGGCAACGCCGCCCGCCACCAAGGCGCAGAGGCCAGCCGGTCTATGTCCAGCTATTCCCAGTAGCCCACCATGAACGAGCAAATGTTGTCGGTGTTACATGAGCTCGTGCCGTTGAATTCGGCACCCGCGTGACACCAATGCGTGGGCGCGGTCATGCGACGCTGGCCCGTTTGCCCAACCGAGTTGGGGTTAATAATACGCGCTCCCCGGTTGTCGGCAAACGAGATGGCCTGGCTGTGCGTCTGGTCGATGAGGTCCCAGTAGTGCCAAGTGCGCAGCTGACTGTCCACGTAGATCTGCTAGACGGGATTGACCGTAGCTGCGGTGCGGTGTTCAAACTGCCCCAACACGCAGGGATTCACAGCGGTGCGTGGCACGATGACTTCGGTGCCCCAGACATTTGAGCTGGTGATGACCGCATTGGTGGCGTCTTGATCGCCGATCCAACCCACGAGATTTGAAGTGCTGATGCCCGCATACCACTGGGTCCCCGTTCGATTGGCCAGATCCTGACAGGCGTCAAATGTGAGGTTGCCCATGTGGGCCCAACTCACATCGGCCCCCCCTCCACAGAACTGCCCGTCCACGTTCGTGGGAATAAACGGCTCGGTGTTGTGGGTACTATCCCCGTCGATGCCGTTGCAGTTGCTGTCGATGCCGTCACCCTCGATCTCGGGAGCGCCGGGGAAGATGTTCGGGTCAACATCATCGCAGTCTAGGCCATCGTCGTTGACGTAGTCCGGACCCGGACTGGTGCACGACAATGGCGCAGGTAGTCCAGCACCAAATCCGTCGCCGTCGCCATCGAAGTACCACACCGGTGCAGCGCCCAAGTTCGGGTCGGTGTCGTCGCAGTCGTCGGCGTTGGCCTGGGCGCTGCCGCTCGCGAAGCACATTTGCAGTGGCACCAATGGGTCGCCGAAGCCGTCACCGTCACTGTCTGCGTAAAAGGTGCCCAACAAAGCAGGATCGAGGGACGGGTCGGCCTCGTCGATGAGGTTGTCACAGTCGTCGTCGCGACCCGAACATTGCTCATCCGCGAGGGGATTTGCGCTGCCACGGGTGTCGTCACAGTCGTCGCCATTGTCGACCATGGACGGACTGCCTACGCAGGCCTCGTTAAATACATTGGGGTTGCCAAAGCCGTCGCCATCTGCGTCCCGGAAGAACACCAACAGGCTGTTGGGGTCGAGGCTCTCGTCATCCATGTCGATGTCGCCATCACAGTCATTGTCGACGCCGTCGCAGACCTCGTTGCCGTTGGGAGAATTGGCGGCGTCACCGTCATCACAGTCCAACATATTGTCGGCATATCCCGGCACCTCTCCACAAGCGGAGACCACCGTGCCGTCGACACCAAAGCCATCGCCATCCTCGTCGGGGAACCAGTCCAGCTCGACCAGTCCATCGTCGATCAGGTCG
>JAACDH010000517.1 GCA_009936995.1 Rhodobacterales bacterium | reverse complement strand
TGGTCACCCTAAACTCCAAGATGCTGCCCGATTTTGGCGACAAGCGCGTCGAGGGTATCGAGCAGATTCGAAAGGTAGAGTCCGAAGGTGTGTTCCTGAACGCGCCGGCCACGCTGTCGCTGGCGTTTACTTGGATGGAAGAGGGCGAGCTGCGTAGGGCCCTGAACAGCTGCCTGAAGAACCGAAAGGCCTATCCCAAGAACATCGTCAACAACATGATGACGGGCACTACCTTCTTGTACATGCAGAAGGCCGAGCTGGCCCTGCCCATCTTTGATGAGATCTTGGTCGAAGACCCCAATAATATGCGGGTTCGCTACTGGCGCGGTCGAACGTTCGCGCGCATGGGCGAGCTCGAAAAGTCCGCCGCTGAGTTCAACCTGTATCTTGGCGCCGATTACATGGAGTCGTACCATAGGTCAGCTACCCACTATCGTTTGGGCCAGGTGTATGGTCGGTTGAAAGACCCCTCGAAGGCCTACGCGCAGTACGAGGCGGCGGTCAAGGTCGACGGTCACAAGAACTCGAAGAAGGCGCTCGCCAACATGAAAGAGCGCAAAAAAGAAGGTAAAATCGACTACTAAGCCGCTCCCGCGTACCTCGTTGAGCCGAATTATTCGTCTTTGGCCTTGGTTTACGCTGGTGGTGCTGTTGTTGTCGGTAGGGTTGTTGTCCTCGAATCAAGGCGACTCGGATCAGGCCTTGTCCGAGGCTGGACCCACGCTGGGCTGCGGGGCCCGCTCTCCAAAGACGTCGTCGAAAGCCCCCCCTGTACGTGAAGTTCCCGTCGAACCCAACGGCAACGCAACGGCTCTTGTGGTTCCCGACAACTCCGAAGGCCTGATTCTGGAAGCAGTTGGCGACGATGGGGGCCCACCCCCAGACACCGGAGAGCCCGCCTCTATTCGAAGCGGGGGTCTACACGATGTCTCGCCCTTCACCACTCAGCCCGGTGGCAACGCCCGCTGGTCGACCTTGGCTCCAGACGGAAAGCAGTTGGCCTGGTTTCAAGGCCAGTCTCTGTACATTGCCGCACTTGAAGGGACCGCGGTGAAGGACGTGTTCACTGCCACCTTGCTGGGCGAGCCGAGTCATCTTACGTTTCATCCCGATGGCTCGTTGGCCTTTCAGATGGGCGGTCGGCTATACGGCTGGAAGTCCGATAAGACCGGTATTTTTCCGCTGATCACCGAACTGGAGCAGCCAGGTGTACTGACCCAGCCTGTGTTCAGCCCCGATGGCAAATGGCTGGGTTTTGTGGCCGATACCCACGGAAATGGCGATGTCTACGTACGCGACCTAACGTCGGACAGCATTCGTCGGCTTGGGGTCACGAGTCCCAGCGAGCACCATTTAGCCATTCGAGCGGACAGTGGGGCGATAAGCTACGCGCGGGGTAAGCGACAGCTCGTTTGGAGTGAAGTGCCCAATGAGACCGAGCATCGAGGTCCCCGTGCAGTGGGAATCGTTGACCACACGGCGTTTTCCGCAGAGGGCGCTCTGCTGTGGACTGAGGTATTCAAGGGCCGTCGGAGCTTACATCGGGTGGGCGCCAAAGGGGCCGTTCGGGAGGTCTACGGTTGGCAATCGGGTCCGGCGCTGCTTCGGTTGGCGCTGACGCCGGATCGACAGTGGGCGGTCGTGCGTGGTGATTCGGAGTCTTGGAACGACGGCGCCATCAACTTACAGTCGGTGTACAACAGGCGTCAGCTCGAGATTCTCACCGGCACCCGTCAGCCCAGCGCCGTTCATTTTGCCCAGCAAGACAATCGCACGGTGATGACTTGGACGGGAGGCGACGACGACCAGGTTCAGGTGTATGTCGCTGACATCACCGAGCTCGTCGCTGCCGAGGACTAGTCAACTGTGGGGATCTTCAGGATCTGACCGATGCTCAACGACGTGGGGCTGCGGAGCGTCTTACGGTTGGACTTGTAGATCTCTTTCGAGAGCGAAGACTCTCCGTAGTACTGCGACGCGATACCACCTAGGGTATCTCCGCTGACCACTTCGTGGGTGGCGCCGCGGGTGCGGGCGGTGATGCGGACCTTGTCGACGTCCACACTGGAGATGCCGTTGATGCCGCTCAACACGTTCTTGGCGGTGTTGCGCTGGCGAGCGGTGAGGACCATACCCGTGACCGTGGCCGCGCTGCCGCCGACCTCGACCTCGAGGTTGGTGTCTTGGAGGCCAGGAGCCGCAGAGAGCGCGTTTGCGGCACGCTCTGCGAGCACGGCGGTCGTGTTGGGAACGACCTCGGGTGCTGTGGCCGGGGTTGAAGCCTCACCGGGAGCGGTGACAGGCGTTGGAGCCCCCTCTTCGATGACAGCGACGTCCTCGGTGGGGGCGACCACTTCTTGCACGACGGCGCTGTTACTGGTACCGAAAATCAGCTGTGTTCCGATGAACAGTGCTGCGACCGTGGCGACTGTGGCGGTGCCCATGGACCAGAACTTGATCTCGCGCTCGAGGTCAGCGCCTCGGCCGACCAGCTGGGCGTTCTCGCTGCGCAGCCGGCGGGCCTCTTGGCGAAGGGCCTTGATCTCGCCCTGCTCACGGGCGCGGACGGCGTTGCGCTCTTCGTTGTCGTCGGCGGTCTGGGACTGCAAGTGGTGCTCGACGGCTTGACGCAGCGACTGGGGCACGGCTTGGCCACAGCTCGCAGCTTCGTCGAGGGCAGCGATGGCGTCTTGCCAACGCTGGCCGGCCACGAAGATTTTAGCGAGCATTAAACGGGACTCACCATCGTCGGGCTTCATGCAAAGAAGCATCTGCAGACGCTCGCGCGCCAGACGGAGGTGACCCTCGGAGGCGTAGCGCAGGGCCTCGTTGTACAGCTCGGAAACGGGATCGAGTCCGGACATCTCGGCGGCTTCGCGCAGCGCACGAGGAACACCACCTAGCGGTACGGGCTGATCCGAGTGGGAAGAGCGAGACGCATTGTCGAACTGAAGCTCGTTGGCTTCGCTTGCGGCGGTCTGATTCATGGTGATGTCCGAGGGATCGTGGAGCAGAGGAGGGCGAGGGGGCCGACAGCCGTGGAGGCCATGGGAGCGAGCGAGAAGTTAAGCGAGTCGTTTGAACTGCCGCTCTGGGTGTGAGAATGGCGTGACGGGGAAGTCACGCGCGGGGTTTGTCCCACCGTTCCCCTATACCACGCTTGCCCCGGTGGGAGTCAAGGAAATCGCCAGGAAGGCTCTGACGAGATAGGGCGAGCCGGGGAATGCAACGCTTCTGGAGCGACAGATGGGCAACGAAATGGTGGTCACACCACGCTACTGGCATCACCGCGGTGAGGCCATGCTACCGGGTCGCGAAAAGTCCCTGATGATATTCGGAGGAATCCCAGGAGAAACTGCAGAAGTTCGGCTTCAGCACAAGGGCCGAAACCAAGATATGTCGGAGTGGTTGCGGTCCCGTAATCCCAGCGAATCTCGGGTCGAGCCCCCGTGTCCCAAGTACGCGCCCTGCGGCGGCTGCCCTTGGATGCACCTGAATGAAAAAGGTCAGGAAGAGGCGCATCGCGACCTAATAAAGCTCGCGCTGCGCGATGCAGGTCTCGAGCACTTAAAACTGGGCGCTTGGCACGCCTGTCCCGATGGCCAGGCGGACTATCGCCACGTGGCAAAGATGGGCATCGAGCG
Organism: Rhodobacterales bacterium; assembly: GCA_009936995.1. Taxonomy (GTDB): domain Bacteria; phylum Myxococcota_A; class UBA796; order UBA796; genus JAACDH01. The sequence continues at coordinate 11,228 of JAACDH010000517.1, read as the reverse complement.
AAGTGACCGCGATCGGGTTCGACTGGGTGCTTGGGCGCGCAATAGTCGGCGCATTGTGCCGATCCCCCACTGCAATGTGGTAGCGCCCGTGCTTCGAAAGACGATGAAGTCCGTGGCCCACCACACCATCGAACTCGACATCTTCCCGTACGACGCCGAGACGGGACGCGGTGTGTTGCGCACGGTCGTTATGCGTGCCAGCCGGACCATGGGTAAGGTTGTGGTGGTGCTGGTCTGCGGTCGCAACACGGCCCTCCTTCGTCAACTGGCCGAAGATATCGAGCACGGTGTGCCCGAGGTCTCTGGCGTGTGGTTGCATCTCAATGAGACCCCCGGAAATTCAATCTACTCGCGCGACGAAGATTCGGGACAGATCCGAATGATGCCCCTGGGTGGCGCCGCCGAGATCGAAGAGACGCTCAACGGTGTCACTTACGAGATCGGACCCGGCGACTTTTTCCAGACCAACCCGTCGGTGGCCGAGGTGCTCTACCAGCGCGTGATGGACCGCATGGAACCCACCGAGCGCGACACCTTTGTCGATCTGTACTGCGGGGTCGGCGGCCTGGCGCTGCAAGCGGCCAAAGCGGGCGCGGGATTTGTGTACGGCATCGAGGGTATCGAAGGTGCCATCGTCCGGGCGCGCTCGTCGGCACGCAAGAACAAGCTCACCGCCGAGTTCGCTTCGGGTTGGGTCGAGCTCTTGTTGCCCGACCTCGGGAAACGTCTGGGCGGCGCCTCTCCGATGATCGCGGTCAACCCGGCGCGACGCGGCCTCGAAGAAGGCGTCATCAAAGAGCTCATCGACCTGAAGCCCAAGCGTTTGGCCTACATCTCGTGCAACCCGCGCGCCTTGGCCCGCGACCTGTTGGCCCTTCAAGAGGGTGGGCTCAAGGTGGTCGGCGACATCGAACTCTTCGACATGTTCCCCAACACTCCCCACGTCGAGACCTTGGTGATTCTCGAAGACGAAACCAGCGAAGATAGCGGACGTCGGGCCCCCAAGCGCAAAGCAGTTAAGCGCGGCAAGGCTCGCCAGGGGTAGAATGCGCCCGACCTGGAGGCGCGATGAGATCGGTGCAGTTTGCACTGCTGGGGTTGGCCCTAATGCCAAGCACAGCGGTGGCGCAAGACTCAGTATTTACGTTCGACTCGGTGCTGATCGCACCCGTTCAGCCGTCCGAGCCAAGCTTGGCGGAAGAAGCCCAGCGCATCGAGGCCATGCTCAATGAGCTGATGGCTGAGAACAACGAAACCGTGCAGATCGACGAATCTCCTAACTTCGATGAATCGGGCTACACGGCTCGGCTGTACGTCGAAAACTGTCCGGTTCGTCAGTACTCCGGCTGCGCAATGTTGGTGGGCCAACGCTCCGAGACCGAGTGGGTAATCGGCGGCACGCTCACACCGGTCGACATGGATTTGGGTCAGGGCGGCGGCGAGTCGGTGTTCAACATCAGCGTCATCGACATCCGAGGCGGCCGCGAGGTGATGGCTTTCGGCGTGGTTGTGGGCGGCGCTACCGACGATCTGGCGGTGCTTCGGAGCGTGGTGGGCGTGTACGACCAGGTGGTCGGCGGTGCCTTTGAACAGGTGGATGTCCGTGGAGAGATCGACGATCCCAAGGCCCAAGCGGCCCTCGAAGCCCGTCGACAAGAGATCATCAGCGCGTCGCTGCGCAACCTCGAGAGCGAGCTGGGCGGGCTGATTCGCGCCGAACCTCAGGCGGTGATCGAGGTTCCCAAGGTCTCCCGAAAAGAACTGGCAGACGAGTACAAGGCCCGTGAAGACGTGGCACCGTGGGAGCGCTTGGGTCTAAGACAGGCGTCGTATGTTCGTTTCGAGAACACCGGGATTCCCATCGCGGACTTCCGCAAGCGGCTGCAAGGTCGGTTCGGGCAGGTGTTGGCGCGGGTCGCGGTGGGCGGCGGTCCCGGGCCGTGGGGACTCCACCACGAGGGTCGGTGGATTGTCGCTTCGGACCCATTGACTGGCCAGTTCTTCAACTCGGAAGTGCGTCAGTACCAAGAGATCCGGCAAGCGGGCAGCAGCGGCATCGCCCTCGAGCTGGGCTTTGGTGTGTTGCCCTGGGCCGAGATCTCGGGCGTTTTTGCCACCAAGACGGCGGGATTTACCTACCGTTTCGACCAAGACACCGAGGCCGATGGCGTGTCGATCGTCGATCCGGCCAGTCGGGTGAGTCAGACGACTCAGATGTTTGGCGGCGCCATCGAGCTGGTGCCCATGCCCACCTTTCAGGTGCGACCGACGCTCCATATGGGCATGTTCGTGTGGCAGGGCAAGGCGCTGAACCCCAACCAAGATCCGCTGGTGAATCTGGGAGTTTCGGATCGAACCTTCCTTCAGGTGGGGCCAGGCGCCGAGGTGAGCGCCGGTCGGAATCTCAACCTGTTCACCCGGGTCCATGCCGATATTCCGCTCTCCGGGGCCGAGTTGTTTCAGGCGTCCTCGGGTACGGTGGGCCTTCTTAAGGACTTCGAGGAGCCGCTGGGCCAGTACGGGGGTGGCTTCACCGTTCAAGCCGGCGTCCAGGTGCGGTTGTCGTTGATCGCGCCGCCCGACGGTCCCGAAAATGACGAAGAGGAATTCGAGCCCGACTTCTAGGGGGTCGAGGAGGCCAGAGTGCAAGCCCCATCCCGTCCGTGGCGCCGTGAACCTATGCTGTGGTGCTCGGTCATTGGTCTGCTGTTTTTTGGTGTCGATTGGGCGCTGAGCGGACCGGTACAGGCCACGTTGAGCTCCGAGATGTCGATGGCGTTAGACCAGGACTTCGAGCGGATTCAGGGGCGTACGCCCACCGATGCCGAGCGGCGGGGGTTGCAGCAGCGCTGGCTGTCCGAAGAGGCGCTTTATCGCGAGGGTCTCCGTCTGGGACTCGACCGTGGAGACCCCGTGGTGCGACGTCGGGTGGTGCAGAAGATGCAGCAGCTCCAGACGGCCCAAGACCCTACGTGGACGCCGGATGAGACGATGTTGCTGGACTATCTCACCCGTCATCAAGATCGATATCTGGTGGCTGGAACGGCGACGTTTGAGCAGCGCTATGCCTCCCCAGACCGACACCCAGACCCCCAGGCCGAGGTGCGTCGCTGGGCGTTGCTGCTGGCGAATGACCATCCAGAGAGCCCCGGGTTTGGAGACGCTTTTGCGTTGGCCCATCGCGGTGTGCAGTCCACGAATCAGATCGAGCGTCGGTATGGGGCGAGGTTGGCGCTCGCGGTGAGTGAAGCGCCGCTCGACGAGTGGACGGTGGCCGAGTCGTCCTACGGGTGGCATGTGCTCCGGGTGACCGAGCGCACGCCACAGAGGCTGCCCACGGTCTCTGCCATTCGCGACAAGCTGATCGAGGACTGGCGGGCCGAGCAGGGTCAGGTGGCGCCATGATGGTGTTGCTTTGGCTCTCGCTCGCCTTCGGGCACACGTTCGATGCGGGTTTTTTGGGCCTAGAGGAGCAGGCCCCAGGTCAATTCTCGATTCGCTGGAACCCACCCGCGAACGGTGCGGTCTCCGGTCTAGTTCCATCGCTTCCCTGTCCTGTGCAGGGTGGAATGATGCGCTGTGAGGACGCGCTTGGACCGCTCTCGGTGACGGGCTTGACCGCCGCGGGAGTAGAGGTCGTGACGATGGTTAGGTGGCTGGATGGCGCAGTTTATACCGGTGTTCTACGGCCAGAGTTGCCCCAGGTTCAGCCAGAGCGTGCCAGCGGACTCGTCAACGCCGCCGAGCTGGGCGCCCGGCACCTGTGGAAGGGCCTAGATCATCTGATGTTCGTCGGGTGCCTGACGATGTTGCTTCGTGGATGGAACCTGGTACGAGGAATTACCGCCTTTACAATTGGACATGGCATCACCCTGGGGCTGGTGGTCTTAGGAGGGCTAACGTTGCCCGGCGCGCCAGTAGAGGCGTTGATAGCGCTGTCCATCGCGATGTTGGCCCGCGCGTCTCTGGTAGAGGAGAGGTCGGCTTGGAGCCGTTCTCCGGCGGTGATCGCCGGCGGGTTTGGATTGTTGCACGGCCTGGGCTTTGCCTCGGTTCTTCGTGATCTTGGGGTGCCCGAACATGGCCTGGCCCAGGTATTGATAGGCTTTCACCTGGGTCTTGAGTTCGGACAGCTCATCTGCATCGCGGCGCTGCTGCCGTTTTTATGGTTACTTCGGCGCTATCAGCTGCAACAATGGCCCATGTGGGTAGTGGGCAGTGTGTCCATGGCCATGATGTGGGCGCGTATCGGAGCTCTGGGGGCCTCGTGATTGGACGGTTTCTATGGGTGGCGCTGGTCGGATGTGGCGGTGCGCCCCAAGCGGTAGAACCCGGCCGTGAGGCTTGCCTGGACCACAGCCCCGATCGGAACCTCTATTGGGGAGACCTTCACGTTCATACGTCGCTCTCGTTTGATGCTTGGATCTACGACATGCGTCTGGGACCCGACGACGCGTACGCGTTTGCTCAGGGAGAGGCGAAGATGTTGCCGCCCCTAGACGCCTCGGGCAGCCCCACGGTCCAGGTGCAGCTTGAGAGACCCCTCGACTTTGCGGCCGTCACCGACCACAGTGAATATCTGGCAGAGGTTCGCGCTTGTACCGATTCGTCTTCGCCGGCTTACGGCACGTCGCTGTGTGTGGACTACCGCGATGGATCTCCCGCAAGCATCCAGACCTGGGGTTCGGCCTTTGTTCCCGTCGATCCGCAGAGGTTCTCCGCGATCTGTGATCTGATCGACTGTGCCTCCGAGACCCGAGACGTATGGACCGAGGTGCAGGATGCCGCTGAGCAGTCTTACGACCGCACCTCGGCCTGTACCTTCACCAGCTTTGTGGCCTATGAGTGGTCTGCCACGCCCAACATCTCCAATCTGCATCGCAATGTGATCTTCCGCGGTTCTCGGGTTCCGGTTCAGCCGATCAGCATGTTCGATGCCCCCACACCCGACGCCTTGTGGGACGCGCTGAACGCGTCGTGCACAGACGCGCTGAACGGCTGCGAAGTCCTGGCGATACCGCACAATCCGAACCAGTCCAACGGTCACCTATTTCCCGCAGAATACGCCAACAAAGCCCAGGCCATCGACGTCGCGTGGCGTGAGCCGGTGGTTGAGATCTTCCAGCACAAGGGCGACTCGGAGTGTCGAACGGGCGCGTTTGGTGTGTCGGATGAGGCCTGCGATTTTGAGAAGCTCCGCGGACCCGAGCCAACCGAGGATTGCGGGGACGCGCCAGGACAGGGCGGTATGGCCGGCTTGGGCTGCCAGCACCGCACCGACTTCGTCCGTGGCATGCTCTTACAGGGTCTTGAAATCGAGCGAGAACTTGGTGTAAACCCTTATAATAAGGGATTTATAGGTAGCTCGGATACCCACAATGGCACGCCCGGAGCGGTCGAGGAAGATCAGTTCGCGGGTCATCTGGGTCGGGTCGAGGGAACGCCAGAGGCTCGACTGGAGCTTCCGCAGCTCAATCCGGGAGGTGTGCGCAACAACCCCGGTGGGCTTGCCGGTGTATGGGCCGTAGAGAACAGTCGGGGGGCCATCTTTGACGCGATTCGTCGCAAAGAAGTCTACGGAACCAGTGGTCCTCGGATCGCGGTACGGATGTTTGCGGCCGAGGAGCTGCCCGATGCGATCTGCGGTCGAGCTGACTTTGTACCGGCGGCCGATACGGCAGGTGTGCCTATGGGAGGCACCCTCCAAACGTCGGTGGCGCCTACGTTCGCCATCTCGGCGCTGATGGATCCGGGTACCAAACGCCATCCCGGGCGTCAGCTGCATCGGATTGAGCTCGTCAAGGGCTGGGTCGACGATTCTGGAACGCATATGGAGGTGGTCGAGGTGATTGGTACCGAGCTCGGTCAGGTGGATGAAGCGACCTGCGAGGTCGACGGTGACGAGGAGGCGGAGATTCCCGAGAGCGGCGCGGCCCACCTGTGCGCCGTTTGGACCGACCCGAATTGGCGGGCGGGACAGGATGCGGTGTACTACGCACGGGTCTTGGAGCAGCCGGTGTGTCGGTGGAGCTGGCGCGACTGTCTGTCGATTCCCGAGGATTTGCGCCCCGAGACCTGCAGTGACCCCACGGTGGCTCACACGATTCAAGAGCGTGCCTGGACCAGCCCGATTCAGGTGCGTGAGCGGTAGAATTTCCCTGAAGTACACTCTGACAACGGAGGTCATATGTCGAAGTTCATCCACTACGATGTTCGCAATCCCAAGGCGGTTGCGGCCCATGACGAGCTGCGAAACCGCCTGCCGAACGACTGCGACCTGGGCGGGGTTCAGGTGGTCATCGGCGGTGATGGTTTTCTGCTGCGATCGGTGGCGGAAATGGGCTTCGATGGGGGACCGTACCTTGGATTGAACGCCGGCTACCTTGGCTTTCTCCACAACGATGTCGACGATTGGGACTTGGTGGCCCAGCGTCTCCTCGAACACAGCTTTCGCACCCACGAATTTCCGCTATTGCGGGCCGAGGTGCACTGTGCCGACGGATCTCGCCGGGTCGAGTTGGCGATGAACGACGTCTACTTAGAGCGCTCTACTGGGCAGGCGGCCCGGCTCAGCCTGGCGGTAGATGGTCACGCGGTGGTCGACAACATGGTCGCCGACGGGCTCATCTTCGCAACGGCGTTAGGCTCGACGGCGTACAGCTTCTCAGCGGGCGCATCTCCGGCCCATCCTCTGTTACAGGTGTTTAAGGTCACGCCCATCTGTCCGCACTTGCCACGCCTGACCCCCTTCGAACTTCCTATGGACGCCAGCGCTACGGTCCGAGTGATGCTGCCAGAGCGTCGACCTGTGCGGGCTGTGGCCGATGGACAGGCGACCGAGAATGTGGTCTCGGTGCGAATCTCAATGGCAAAACTTAGGGTTAAATTAGCCTTCTTCAGCGGTCACGACTTCACACGTCAGATGATGCGCAAGCTGGTGATGCCCTGATGCGACTGTGGCGCGCCCACGGATTGGGCAACGACTATTTGGTGCTCGAAGACGGTCCAATCATGACACCGGCGCTGGCTCGGGCTGTCTGCGATCGACATCGGGGGGTGGGCAGCGATGGCGTGCTCGAACCCACGGCCAGCGCTCGGGCGGACTGTGGCGTACGAATCTGGAATCCAGACGGGTCTATCGCCGAAAAGTCTGGAAATGGCCTGCGGATATTCGCCCAATGGCGGGGGGACCGATTGGCGTCGCCTAACCAGTTTACGGTAGACACAGGGTTCGACGTCGTGCGTTGCCGGGTGGGCGATTCGGTCATCGAAGTGGAGATGGGACGCGCATCGGCCCGACCAGGCGATGTGCCGGCTCAACGAGAGCTTCGCGATACGTTCATTCAAGTAGGCGACGATTCCTTGCCAGTTGTGGCCATGGGGGTCGGAAATCCCCACTGTGTGGCCTTCTTCGACAACAACCTTGACGAGCTGCCGTGGCGCACCTGGGGCGCTCTACTAGAAGTTCATCCGCTGTTTCCGAATCGGACCAATGTGCAGTTCGCCCGCGTTGTGAATGAGCACACGGTCGAGATCCGCATTTGGGAACGAGGCGCCGGCGAGACGATGGCCTCGGGCTCTAGCTCCTGCGCCGTAGCGGCGGCAGCGGTGTGGACCGGCCGACTAGAACCTGGGCTCATTACAGTTAAAATGCCAGGTGGAACCTTGCAAGTCACGGTTCAAGCTGATCTGGACCTGCTGTTGGTTGGACCCGTAGAGGTTGTGGGCATTTTCGAGGTGGCGGCTGCCTGGCTGAATCGGGCGGTCTAGCTGCCCCAGCCGAACCAACCGGACTTCTTGTTCGGTTGGTAGGACTTGAGCATGGCCTTTGCTTCGGCATGCTCGGGGTCGAGCGAAACGGTGACTTCGAGCCACTTGATCAAGTATGCGACGTCTTGATTGGGAGCCGCGATCCGCGCGCGCAACCAAGCGAGCTCGACGAACTTCTCTTGGAGGTCGGCGGCGAGGGAACAGGCGCCGAGGGCTTCGGCGTACTGACCATTGGCGTACAGACGCTCACCGACTTCGCCCAACACAGCGACACAACGGGAGCGCTCTTCGGCGCTTTGAGTGCCCAGGCCTTTTGAGGCTGCGCGGATGGCCCCAGGACGTTCGTCCATGTGCATCTGCAGCTCGGCGTAGTCGCACCACCAAGCCCAGTGCTCTGGTTGGTCGTTGAGGCCGCGCTCGAGTGCGGTGAGGGCGCCCTTTAGGTTGCCGACGCCTGCTTCGAGCTGTGCCACCACGCCGTGAACTTGGGGCGGCGCCCCGTCTTGCTCGGACCATTCGTAGGCTTCGTCTAGTGCGTGGTCGATCTCGCCGAGACCCTCTAGGGTGTGGATACGCAGGGTCATACCGGCGATGGGGTCGCGCCCCCATTGAATTTCCGCGGTGGCGAGCTTGAGGGCCAGCACCTGTCGGTTGTTCTCGGCGAGGGCGGTGGCGGCGATGAGGTAGTCGTGCTCGGGGTGTAGCCCGGCGAGACGATCGTGCAGATCCTTGTCTTGCAAGGCGGTTTTTCCGCATTGAGTACAGCGCAATCCTTCGGCGGACTCCTGCTGATCTCCGCCGCAGTTAATGCATCGTCCCTGGTACGGAAACCGCAGGGGCACAGCGTACTTTTCGGCGCGGTGGACATGTCCGCAGTTGGCGCAAAAATAAATATCGGCGAATTGTTCGTCGACCATTCTGTGCATCCACTGTGCATCCATCATCGGACAGCAGGTCTGGCTCATAGAGTGACTTTCCCCCGGGCTCGACCCGTACATTTATAATAGCGCACAACTGCGGGTCAGATCGAGCTGTCTGATTCAACCGGCCGCTAGCAGAGGGGCGACATGCCTGGGTGGTGTCGGTGGTTCGGCGGGAGAGTACTGGAAATTCGACCATAGACGGCTTCCAAAACATCTCGGCTGCCGCCGTCTTTTCCAACCACGAGGGGGGGGAGAAATTGAAGCGACGTGCGCGACGGGACGATCTTTTCGTCGTTGCCCACCCCCATGAGCTGATCGGTACCGAGGATCACAGCAGGCACGACCGTAATCTCGGGCACAAGTCGTAGGTACCGGTGCACGCCGCGGATGAAGGACTGCAGATGTCCATCCCGGGTGCGGCTGCCCTCGGGGTACAGAAGTGGAACCATGCCTTGCTTGATGCTCTCCCGAGACGAATCCATGCTGGCGATGGCTAAAGTGGCGAGTTCGCGGGCGGTCATGCGGCTGGTGTGCGAAAGGCTGGTGGATTGGGGCACCTTAACGGTGTTCAGCGAGGCTGCTGCGACCCGGCGGAACAGGTGGTCAAATACCTTTGGTCCGGCTGCAAATAAGAGTCTATCGGCCAGATCTTCGGCGCCGTTGTAGGCCAACATGGCGTCGGTTGCGGTGGCGTCCATGTACGAGAAGTGGTTGCAGAGAACCACGGTTGGGCCCGCTGTGGCGGCATTGCGAAGATGATGAAGATCGATGACCCTAGACGCGATGACCACGTCTTTGCACCACGCTCGAGATAGCGCGCGACCCACGGGATTTGCGGCGTAGCACTTGTATTCTGCGCCGGTGCTGCGAATGTCCGTCAGCAGGTGGTTGGCTTGACCTTCGGACCAGGATTCGACCACCGATTTCATGCGAGCACGACAGGCAGCGCGGATGTCGTCGTCTGCGATAAAGCTAGACAGGAAGCTGGGCAATACTTGGCATAGCGCTTTGGTATCGAGGTGTTCGAGTGCAGAGGCGTCCACTTAGGGTCCTTGTGGGGGAGCGTACGGGTCGATTGGATCTTCGAAGGCGTTGACTTGGATGAGCTCTCCGAAGTTCGGAAGCTCTTCGCGGAGCAATTGGTCGACGCCCATCTTTAGGGTGAGCACGGCGCTTGGGCAGCTGTGGCAGGCGCCCACTAAGGTGACGTGCACGTCGTTGCCGATGACATCGATGAGTTGGATGTCGCCGCCATCGGACTGGAGCGCTGGTCGGACCAGGTCGTTGAGGACAGACTGGACCTGCTCGCGGGTGAAGTCAGCGGAGGCCGTTTCAAGGGCGGGTTCGGGGGGGACGGGTGCCGTGGGTGCCGTGGGTGCCGGCGTCTGGACGAACCCCTGCGCGGGCTGGCGACGAGGCAGGACCAGATGAAGCGAGGACAGTAAGCGATCCGCGCGGCGCGCAACACCACCTCGAAGGCGCGTGACGGTCAGGCGAGCGAACATGGTGAACTCCGTTGACTGGAGGTGCAGCGTATCGCGTCGTAGGATGTAGATCACCCTAGAGCATGTTCACGGGAGCAGCTTATGACCAAACCGTGTATTCGCGTCGTTAGCGCCGAGATCGAGCGAGACGGATGCTATTTGATTACTCAACGGCCTGTGCACGCGGTTCTACCCTCTTTGTGGGAGTTTCCGGGGGGGCGGGTTCGCGTAGATGAAGACGACTCGGCGGCCCTCGTTCGCTGTTTGGAACAACGTGTGGGTGCGGCGGTTTTGGCGGGGGAGCGCGTCCTCGAAGTGGTGCACTCATACGACGACTACAATGTGGTCCTGGTGGTATACCGCTGCAGCCTGGTCGATGGTGAGCCCACGGCTCGCTCGGTGGCGGCGGTGGCCTGGGTGCGGGCAGAAAATCTGGTCGACTACGAATTTCCGGGGGCCGATCAGAACACGGTGGCTCAGCTCCTCGACGACGACTGAGTGTGGAAGCGGTCTCCTGGCGTTTTGAATGATTACGGCTGTCAACCCGGGTATTTCCTTGCACCACGCCCACGGTTCACATCTTCGCGCCTCGCCGCCGAAAGACCCCTGACTCTGCCGTGCCTCCATTGAGTTCCAAAGCTCGCACCCTGCGCGCGGTCGAACGACCTCTTCCGCTTCTGGCCCCCGCGTGCAACAGCCCATCTCTCGATGTAATCGAACGGAAAAATGCGTTTTAACTCGGATATTCCTTGAACTTCTTGTTTCAAAGCGCCGATCGGGTAACGCGGGTAAGGCGTAATAGTTCCAGATTCTAGTTTTAGGAAGGAAATATGAGGTAGAGTCACACTCAAGCTCAAAGGAAAGACTATGTACAACGCTGCGTCGCTATCATTACCGCAACTTCGAGTTGCCTCTTCAAGTGCTTCTTCTCGTCTTATCGTCCAGATTGTCGTTGGCCTTTTGGTCATCGCACCAGCGCTGTCCGGCTGTGAGCATGAGGGTGAGCAGGTCGTTCTCAACGGTCCAGCTGGCGTAGACGGCGTAGACGGCG
>JAACDH010000005.1 GCA_009936995.1 Rhodobacterales bacterium | reverse complement strand
CGCGAGCGGATCGTCCAAGCGAGCGAGCTCATGACCCTGATGGACGGCCAGGTGGTCGACGCCGAGATCCGGGCGGTCGCCGCGCTCGCCGACGGGCTCGGGGTCGTCGACCCGCGGCTGTCGAACCTCCGCCAGATCCGTAGGCGCCACCTAAGGCTGCTGCAGCTCGACCTGCTCCGCCGCTCACCGATGGGCGACTGGGCGTGGGACGCGCTCGACAAGGGCGGCCTGCGCGGGCTGTGGCGCTACAGCGGTCAGCCGCGCGGCTGGGCCGCGGACACCGACGAGGCGTGGCGGTTCAAGTCGCTCGGCCTGCTCCCGCAGGGCACCCTCGGCCGCGCGTACTGGACCCACATGACCCGCCGCCGGTTCCCGTTCCCCGGCGAGCCCGGCGGGCTGCCCGCCGAGATCGTCCGCCACGACCTGGTCCACGTGTTGGCCGGCCACGACACCGACGTCGCCGGGGAGTGCCAGAACGCCTCGTTCATCGCTGGATTCCTCCGCGACGACCCGTTCTCATACCTGTTTATGGTCGCGGTCCACTGCCACCTCGACATCGAGGTGTTCCCCAACGATCCGTCCAAGGCGTCGATGGCGTTCGACCCGGCGTTCGCGATCCCTGCGCTGCAACGCGGCCTGGCGGTCGCCCGGGACCTGTACGACCTCGACTGGGACTACTGGGTCGATCTGCAGCGCCCGATCGAGGAGGTTCGCACCGACTACGCGATCGAGCCGTTCAACCGGCTCGAGCTCCAAGAGGCCTGAGCCCCGGCTGCGGCTCGACCACGAGCTCTGACATCATCCCGCCCGCCGTGTGCTGCACGATGTGGCAGTGCCAGCGTTCGTAACGCCGGTGGCCGACGAGACGGGGTGAAGCTCCTTTGGCACGCGCAGCACCCTGAGTCACGCGCTTGGCGGTGCGGGCGTAAAGTGGTGCGTCGAGAGGAACAACCCGGAGCTGCGCTGGCGAGCATCGGCGATTCTGGCCGATGGGCACTTATCGTTGTCGCTGAGCAAGCGTGCGATTGTGACGTTGAAGCCAGAGACTCTGAATCACTTTGTGTTCCTCTCCGAGGACCATCTTCCGTGAACGCTGATGGAATTCCGGCATTTCTAAACCCCTGCACATCCGCATCACGGCATCGGTGCGATCCTGGGTGGTCCGCATCATGACTACCGTTTCGCCGCCTGAGTTAGGGGCGGCTTCAGGACTGGATTTTGAGCCGAACCATGGGTTTTGGGATGGCCTGATGAGCTTACTTCTCTTGGTGATATTATGGGTCGATCCTGTTGAACTTGGTTCCAGGATCAGGCGTTATCGATGAGAAGCTGAATCAAGGCCCTGAGATCTGCGCTGATGGCCTGGATAGGCGCGGCCTCCAGTGCGGTCATTTGGTTCGGGATTTTATTGGCGAGATCAAAGTCGAACTGGTCCAATCTGTCCAGCGCATCCTGGAGCTCTGCGATGTACTCTATGCTGTCGATGATTCCGGCATCGTAGTCCGCGATGGCGTTGGTAAGTATGCTTAAAACCGAGCCATTGCCGGTCTGAAGTTTATTAATCAGACCCGGTCCACCGGGGAAGCCCAAATCGCCGATCTCGTCGACGAGAGTGTCGGTCAGAACCTCTGCATCGTCGACTAGATTTACGGCATCAAACGTGTCGTCGCAGGCGTCACCCATACCATCTTGGTCTAGGTCGGATTGGTCTGCGTTGTATGTAATTGGGCAGTTGTCCATGAGGTCCGATGCGCCGTCCCCGTCGTCGTCGTCGTCGCAGGCGTCTCCTAGGCCGTCGGTGTCCAAGTCGGCTTGGTCGGCGTTGGGTACGTCTACACAGTTGTCGATGCCATTGAACACGCCGTCGCCGTCCGTGTCGAAGTCGACGTCGCAGGCATTACCCACTCCGTCGTCGTCCCAGTCCGCCTGGTCGGTGTTCGGCACATCCACGCAGTTGTCGTAGAAATCGATGATCTGGTCGTTGTCCGAATCGCCTTCACACGCGTCGCCAATGCCATCGCCGTTGGTGTCCGCTTGGTCGGTGTTGGATGTTCTGGGACAGTTGTCTGCGCAGAAACTGACCAGGTCCTCATCGGCGTTGGGTGCGTGGACTTCGACCAGACGAAAATTATCCACAGACGTATCCCCATGGCCTGACCCAACTCCAAATCCGACATAGTCGCGTGGGGTTTGTGCGATGTTGGCGGTGCGGACGTACTGCTGGTCAATGCGCCAGAGTGCTGACCACTGTGCATTACGCGTGTCCAAGCAGACGTCGTACGTGGTTGCCTCTCCTGCCACGGCCGCCCCGTGCCTTTGGCCTCCGCCAGCACGGGGCCCTATCAATGACACCAGCCCACCGTTGTAACGCTTGAGGGCCCAAGGTCCGACATTGCGATTATTCTCGTGGAAGTTGTCCCACCAGTTGCCGTTAACCCCGTCGAGGTTCTGCTTGTACTGCGAGTAGCCCATAGCGGTCCAACTGTATTGCACGCCCGCCACCGGATTAATAGCGACCGACAGGATGTAGTAGGTGCCCTGCTGGGGTGTGAACGGAAGAAAGGCGTGGTCCACGTTGAATTCGGCTTGGGACGCTATGCCGCCGACCAACTCCCATCCGGGACCCGCATCCCAGGCGACGGCACCCACATCAGGCATACTGCCATTCAGGAGACCCATACCGTCGAAATCGTCCGCAAGGATGGTGGTCGTCTGTGCAAACGCGGGTTGTAAGCTGAAGGCTAAGGCGCTGGCCGCCAGAGCGACTCGCCGAAGGTTGAATCGGGTATTTGTCATGGTGCATGCCTCATGGGTGGTGCCAGCAATTCTGCGAGGTCCACAGAGTATCATACACGCCCGAAACGCACCTCCCAGAGTGGTACACCACACGGACCTCGGATCCCAGTACGCCAGCGCCGACGACCGCGCTGACTTGGGCCGCAGCCCCGCAGTTCCATCGATGAGTCGCAAGGAATACTGCTGGGACAGCGCGGTTTCTGAGTCCTTCTTTAGGACTCTCGAGGACCAACGTCGATGCTGCTGTGGTCGACTACATCGTTGGCTTCTACAACGCTGCTCGGCGCCACAAGACGCTCCGGCACATCCGTCCAAGCGAGGCAAAGGGGGCGCACGCGTGAGATACACCTGGATCGCCCCCACACTTCCGAGTCCCATTTTGCCACCTAGGCCCAGACGCCAAAACTCTTGACTTCCGCCCATCGCTCAGGCCAACCTCCGAATATGAAACGTCTCATCTTCTCCCTGGCCCTTCTGCTCTCATCCACACCGGCCCTGGCCGTCACCTACAACGGCGGCGATTACTTCGGGACTGATCTTTGGCTATCGGACGGTGACACACTCACCGGCACGTTCACCAACGTTGGCCGGCTCACCATTCCCGCTGGCGCGACGGTAACGGTCCAGCCCGGCATCGCACTGTCGATCTCTGCGAACGACGTGTATATCGCCGGTGACCTCGACGGCACGGGTGGCGGAGAAGCCGGCGGATTTCCACTATCCGACGCCGATGGCGGAGCTGGGTTTGGCTTGGGTCCAGGAGAGGGCGGCACGTTCGGAAACTGCGTACACGGCGGTGGCGGCGGCGGAGGTGCCCACGGTGGCAACGGCGGCGATTCGGCCTACTATTTCTCGACCACAGTGCCCGCCCTGGGCGGGCTAAGCTACGGCGCCGCCGACGGGTACCGAGTCAACCTCGGCTCCGGTGGCGGCGCCGGCGGCGGTGGCTGCAGCGTTGCCGGCGGAACGGGCGGAACGGGCGGCGCGAGTATCTCGATTCTGGTCAACAACACCAGCACCGTGATCGGAACCATCTTCGCGAACGGCCAAAACGGACCTCAAGGCGCAAACCCCATCGGCGGTTCGGGTGGCGGCGGCGGCGGCGGCGGCGGCACCATCCTCCTCGACGCGTTCGAGATCCGTGGAACCGGACTGCTCTCGGCGCACGGCGGAGACGGCGGGCCGAACAATGGCGGACTCTCCTGTGGCGGTGGCGGTGGCGGTGGTGGTCGGATCAAGGTGTACGCTGCCACACCCGTGTACGTCGGCGCAGACGCATCCGGTGGCCTCGAGGAACTGTGCACTTCCGGCACGAATATCCCGGCCCCAGGTACTTTGGGCTCGGTCAACTTCAACGACGACCCCGACAACGACGGCCTCCTCAACGAGTTCGACCCCTGCCCCGCCGACAGCGGAAATGACCTCGACGGCGATGGCTACTGCATCTCCGAGGGCGACTGTAACGACGCGCAGCCCACCATTAACCCCGGCGTGATCGACGACTGCGACGGCATCGACAATGACTGCGACAACGTCCCCGGCGCCACGTTGGTGGGCCAATACATCGTCTCCGACGGCCCCAGCGCAACGCTCAATCCCCCTGTTTACACCTGCCTTGAGACCTGCGCCATGCTGTTCGGCGGCCTGACCACCGACTACCAGTGCAGCACCCAGACCAGCTCCGTCGACAACATGGCCTACGTCGACGGCGACAACGACCCCCAATACTGCGCGGCCCCTGGCGCCGACGAAGACTTCAGCGACGATCTGGGCACCGGCTACACCTGCCCCGGCTGCTCACACTCGGCCTACGTGTCCGACAACGGCTGCAACGCCACCAACTACTGCTTCGCGCCCAGCGGTGGCGTAGATGAAGACGGCGCGGACACCGACGTAGACGGTGCGTGCGACGCCTTGGACCCCTGTCCCAACGACGCCGACAACGACCTCGACGGTGACCGTCTCTGCGGCGACGTCGACCCCTGTCCCACCGACCCCAACAACGACCTCGACGGTGACGGCCTCTGCGCCGCCGTCGACCCCTGGCCCAACGCCCCCAACAACGACCTCGACGGCGGCGGGCACTGCGCCGCCGTCGACCCCTGG
>JAACDH010000516.1 GCA_009936995.1 Rhodobacterales bacterium | reverse complement strand
GGAGCTGCGTCGATGGCCAGGATGGCGGTTGCGGTCGCGGGGCCGATGTGCAGCTGGCGCAGCACCTGCCAGGAGGGGCCGGGAAACAGGATCTGGGGCCGATACAAGCCACTGGCATCTACGGTGGCTGGCTGCGAAACTGAGGGCGCTTTCGGTGGCGTCTGTTTTGCAACCATCGCTCGGGCGGTGGCGACCGTGACGCTGTCGACCTGAATCTCTACGCGCAGCCCCGAGGGCGTTGGCGTACCGCGTAGCGTGGCTGTGCGCGGTCGAACGACGAAGGTGGGAACGACCACAGTGAAGTCGAGCATCGCGCAGGGGCCTGGCGTTCGTTGGCGGCAGAGCGCCTGCATCGCCCGAAGCCACAGCGCGCCGGGCACCAGAGCGCGCCCGCCAACTTGATGGTCGTCTAGGATAGCCATGGTGGGATCGAGGGAGAGCTGGCCGATGAGGGGCCCCTTTGAGAACCCGATATGACTGAGGGGCCAAGGAACGGCATCCGTTTGGGGGATGCGCTGTGCCAGCACCAGCGCTGTCCCGGACAGGGCGTGTGTGTACGCGGCGCGGATGCCTAGGGCGACTGCAGCGGCACCTGTGGACAGCGCCAGAGCGGTGATGCCGCGGGCGCGAAGGACTCGCTGCAGGGCGTCGTCGGCCGCCATGCCTCGACTGTCCCAGGCGGTCAGGGCGAGGTTCAGCTTAGATCCCTTGAGAGAGAGCGCCTCCATAGCTGCGTTGGCAGCTCCGTACAGGGCTTGGTCTGTGTTGCCTACGTGGGACACGATGCTGGACAAGGCGACCCAGGTGGTGTCTTGCTCGAGGGCGTCGTTGAGGTGGATCAGACCCTGAATTTTGGCCCCAAAGACCGCGCGCAGATCCGCTTCTGTGGACCCAGCGATCGGGCCGTCTCGAAGTACGGCTGCACCGTGAAGGACCACATCGGGATGCCCAGAGGAGGCGATGACGTCCCGAACGACGTGGGCCACGTCGGAGGCGTCTGAAAGATCGCAGGTGAGCCAACGCACATCGATTCCTGAGGCCTGTAATCGCTGGATGGCGTCGCGGTGGGCACGGTCTCGGACGCCCTCGGCGTTGGGATCGCTTCGCCCAAGGACCGTAAGGCGCTTGGGGGCCAGCTCCTGGACTATGGCCTCTGAGATGCCTGCGAGGCCGCCGGTGAGCCAGAGGTGCTCGGGCGCTAGGCCGTCGGTGGGTAGCGTCAGCGGCGTCATCTGGCGCACGTAGACGCGGTCGGCACGGACCGAGAGCTCGGCACCGACGTCGTCCGCCCAGCTCGCCTGCTGAACCGCGGTCGCCTGCGCGTCTGCCGCGCATATCACCACACGCACCGGAATGGACTCGGACCGACCAATGCAGCGCGCAAAGCCAGCTAAACCCTGCCCAATCGGGCCATCATCCGCCCAGACAACCAGGCCCTTGGGGGCTGTCTGCACCTGTTTAATCGCCCAGCGAATGGCGGCGTGGAGGTGCTCGTGGTCGGCGCTTCGCCAGCGTTGCCATCCGTCCCGAACTTCCTGGGAACTGAGCGTTACGGGCTGTTCGTGCCAACGATACAGGTGGGCTTCAGGTGGCCGTTCGAGTGCGTCAGCAGGATTGGCGAGGCGATGTTCGATGTGGGCGACGAGGGTCTGGACGTCGATTTGCGCGAGCGCTGCGTAGTCTGCGTCCAGAGAACGGAAGCCCAGCCGGTCTTCGAGTAAACCCAAAATCTCCATCTTTCGAATGGAGTCCACGCCCAGCTCGCCTTCGAGGTCTAGCTGGTCGTCGAGGAAGTCGATCGGGTACCCGGTAACCTCGCTTATAGCCTGCACGACGGCGCCGTGGACACTGTCTGGGGCGACGGTCGGAGCGACGGTCGGAGCGCCTGAGGAGACCTTGGGTACGGGGGGGTGGACCGCTACGTCGGGGAGAACCAACCGAGCATCTCCGACCTGTGGCCGGCGTGTTGGCGCCAGTGGAGGACTCGCAGGCGCGATCCGGAACAGCGTGCGAGGGAGCTGTTTCGCGAGATTCGGATGCCCCAGCGCGACCAAGAACGAGGCGGCGCGAATGAGCCCGATGCCGCCATCACCTGGGTTGGGGTCGAGGGCGAAAGCGTTCGCGTTAGGCAGGGTCTGCCGGACCAGACCCGTGAGGGCGTGTCCGGGGCCAAGCTCTACATAGGTGGTGGCGCCAGACTGGTACAGGGCGGCGAGCGCGTCCCGGAAACGAACGGGTGCGGTGATGGCCTCGACGAGGGCTATCCGAGGGTCGGGACCGTGTGGGGCGGCGTCGCTACACGACCACACGTCGCCGCCTTGCGTGAAGTCGTCCGCGGACAGCGCCCGGGCGAATGCGTCGGCGGCCGGGCGCATCTGGGCGGTGTGAAACGCGCGCTCGACGGTCAATGGCCGGCAGCGTACGCCCGATTCGGTCAGGGCAGCCAAGGCTTCGTGAATGTGGGGACCGGCGAGGACAGCAGACTTTGGCCCATTGATGGCCGCGAGGGTGAGGTGATGGTTTTCAGCGGCCTGCCGCGCTTCATTCTCTGGCAGCGAGACGGCGAGCATGGCCCCGACAGGACAGCTTTGCAGGGCTTGCCCGCGGGCCTCGGCCAACCGAATGGCGTTGGAAGGCGTGAGTCGACCCGCCATCACCAATGCGCCGATCTCACCCAGAGAATGGCCGAGGGCGGCGGCGAGGGGAACGCGGGCCGTTTGGAGCACGCTAGACCAGGCGATGGCGATGGGGACCATTGAACGGTGCACATCGATGGGCTCGGAGCTCTGTGTGTTCGGTACCGGGTAGTCCGCCAGCGCTGCCGCTCCGGATGGGTGCCAGCCGGGTGCCTCTTGGGCTTCGATCCGCTGTGCACCCTGGCCGGGAACCAACGCGACCACTGGCTGTGGGGAGCCGATACTCAGGCAGATGTCGGCGCCGAGCTGCCCCTCAGTGGGCCAGGTTTGCAACCACCGTGCTGCGCGTTCGAGGGCCGACTTCGGGCAGGCCGTGTGGACCAGGATAGTGAGGCGACTCGCCCGCTCTCCAAGATCTTCTGGACGGACACAGCGACCGACTTGGACGGCTTCAGCCAGAGACTCCAGGGTGTCCTCGCCGAAACAATACAGCGTCGGCACACGCAGATCCACGGGCCAGGTAGCTCGACGAATGGGCTGGAAGAGGGGAACGGCTTGGTCGCGAAATTGTTGTGAGACGGGGTGGCGCGTGCGGGTAGCGGTGAGCGCGACATGGAAGTTTGTGCCTCCAAAGCCAAAGGCAGATACGCCTCCATGGGAATAATCAGGGAGGGGGGTAGGCCGTCGCGGGACCTTAATCCTTCCCTTGATGAGCCCTAAAGTAGGGTTGAAGGGGGAGGCGTGCAACGTGGGCACCGCGACGGCAGCCGATGTGCACAGGACCGCTTTAAGGAGTCCGGCGGCGCCCGCGGCGCCCTTGAGGTGCCCGAGCATGGACTTCACCGATCCCAGCCACACGGGCTTGCCCTCTTCTCCCAAGTACGCCTGGAGGACACCGACTTCGGTGAGGTCTCCGACCGCCGTGCCCGTGCCGTGCGCCTCTATTAGGTCGAGTTGTTCGGCCCCAAATCCGGCCTGTTCATGGGCCCGCGTGATGGCCAAGCGCTGCCCCTCGGCGCGGGGAGCGGTGATGCCTCGACCGCGCCCATCCGAGGACTGACCAACGCCTCGGATGACCGCGTAGACCGAATCCCCATCGCGTTCGGCGTCGTCGAGTCGCTTGAGAGCCAGGACCGCGCAGCCCTCTCCCATGATGAATCCGTCGGCGTCGACCGAGAAGGGCGTAGAGCCCGTGCCGGACAGTGCCTGTGTGCGGCTGAAGCCCACATACGTCTCGGGAGAGAGGTCGGTGTCGACGCCACCGGTGAGGACGGCGTCGCAACGCCCGGTGCGAAGCCAATCCACCGCGACGGCGACAGCTCCTAATGAGGCTGCGCAGGCCGCGTCTACGGTGATGTTTCCGCCCATCCAATCCAGCCAGCGGGCGACGCGACCGGCCACCACGTTGGACAACAGGCCGGCCATGCTGTCGATCTCGACCGGTGGCAGCCCTTGGGCGAGGTGGCGTTCGGGCTGGGCGAAGACCGCGTCCCGCTCGTCTGGAGCCAGGCCGTCCAGCACGCCGCTGGCTTCGAGGGAGACGAGGACTTCGCGGAACCGCACCCGAAGGGCCAGGCTCTTGGCGTACTCGCCGCCCATGGCGTTGCCGAGGACGACACCGGCACGCCGCTTGTCAAAGCTCGGCTTGAGCCAGCCCGCGTCGATCACGGCCTGCTCGGCCGCGACCAGGGCGAGCTGCTGAGAGGGGTCGAGGGTGCGGGCCACATTGGGCGGGATCTTAAAGTGCAGCGGGTCGAAAGAGAAACCGTGAATCGCGGCGGCCAACCGACTGTACGTCTTGACGGGCCCTGTGCTTCCCGCCTTGGGGTCCCAGTATCGATGCGTGGGCCAACGGGACTCTGGAATGGGCCCCACCGCGTCAACGCCATGAAGCATGTTCGACCAAAAGGTAGCCACATCGAGGGCGCCAGGAAGTACACAGCCGAGCCCCACCACCGCGATGGCTGCGTGGGGGTGGATGTTCGCCGATTGGGCCGTGGAAGCCGGCCTTGACTGGGCTTGTGACGGCGCTCCCGCGACCGAACGGACCCATGGTGTCGTGGTGCGAGTGCGAACCTCACCCAACAACTTCAGCGCCTCGACACTCAGGCGCTGCACCACCTGGTCGACGGTGTACAACCGAGACTCGGCCACCGCCCCTTGGCCCATGGTGAACGCACCCAGGTCTCTCTGCTTCCGAGTGCTCACCGCGCGATATCGAGGGCTGCCCGTTGGATTGCGCTCAATGCCCTTGGCGGCGACCCGGGTGCGTCCCAGGCTGTGATGCTCAACGCGCTGACGTCGCTCGTTCAACGCCATGCCCTCGGCGAGCCACTGACGCTCTTGGGCGATGGCCTGTTCCGTGAAGGTGTGCGGCGGACGGCGCAGGGGGAGGTTTACGCTGGCCCCCACCAGGATTGTGTTGGAGCAGGCCAACGCAGACTGCTGATACGCCGCAGTGATCTGTCCATGCTCGACGATCTCGTGCGTGTAAAAGAAGGCCGTCCCCGCCTGGAGCGCGATTCGACAGCCGTGGGCGCAAGCCGGCACCGACATCGCTGCAGCAAAAGCCGCAGACACCGGATCGCCGACCCCCCCCGCGAGCACTACTAAGGGCCGAACCTGACCGGAGACGGCTTGGGTGAGCCCTTCTTCCCAAAGAGCCGCGCTGGTCAGCGCCCCTACATGGCCCCCCGCCTCGTGTCCTTCGAGTACCACCGCGTGCACACCCCGCTTCAAGGCGATGTCCATCAGGGCGGCCGACGGTGTGTGCAGCCACGGATTGAGGCCTCGCTCCTGCATGGACACGGCGAGCCGCGGGCTGCCTCCCGCCAGGATGACCGCGCTCGGCCCTTTAGGTCCCAGATCGATGATGGCATCGATGTGGGCGTCGCGATGGGGCATGACGTCGAAGCCGATAACGCCAACGCCCCATGGACGACCGGCCAGCTCGTCGGCCATTCGGACCAGACCCCGATGCGCCTGCCCGGGATCGAGGGCGCTCAACGCACAAAAGGGCAGGGCACCTGCCGAGAGAATGTCCGCCGCCAACGCAGGTGACTCGCTCACGTGTGCCATCGGCCCTTGAATCACCGGGCTTCCGGTGCCAATGGGGTCTAGTTGGAGCGGATTGTAGTGCTGCAAGGCCCGTAAGTGTTGCTCAATGGCGGCCTGTCGGTGTCTCCAAACCGTGGCCAGGTTGACCGTGTCGTTGACAACCATGCTTGCGGCGGTCTGGGCTGAGGGCGTCGCGGCGTCCGGGTCTAACCACCAGCGGTCGGAACGCGGTTGACCCGGTCGCGCGATCTCCCGTGATCCCCGAACGCTGACAGTGCTACGGCCCGAGCGAATTCGCGAGAAATTAGCCCGTTGTTCCGGACAGATCGGACTGTCTGCAGCCATCCACACCGAGGTGGTGAGCACAACGCCGACCGCACCCACGCTTACCGCGGCCGCCATGCCTAAGGGTCCTAGTCCTTCGATGACCCACGGACGCCCGCTCTCGTGAGCGAGTCGGATCAGCACGGTCGCCGCCAGCTCCCCGTGTATCCCTGCTGCCTCAAGGGGCGTCAACCAGAGATCGACCCCGGCGGCTTGGGCGTCGCGAACCTGAGCTTGGTTGCCCACGCGGGCCCAGACGCGAACACCTTTTGCCCGGGCGGAGGCCACCTGTGCCGGTTCGAGCCTGTCGATTCGGAGGTGATCTCCGGAGATGAGATCCGTTAGAACGGTGCTCCAGGTGGCCCCGTGAACACCGCCATCGCGGACGGTGGCTCCGGCCTCAGTTGCGCCCAGGATCGCGGAGGGGCTGTGCCCCGGTAGGACATCAAGGAAGCCTATCATTCTGGCTTTTTCCCGTGATTAAACGCCATCAGACATCCGGCCGTCTCGAACAGCTCCGTCTGAAAGCCCGCTTCGTCCATCTGGCCCTGAAGCCACCGTTGACCGGCGTAGTGCTTCATGCTCTGGGGGATGTACACGTAGGTGAGTGGATGACCGTGCAAAACGGTTCCCAATACTGCACCCGAGGCCACCATCCATCCTCTGTACATCATGTCCCAGGCCCGATTTGGAGGACGGGCGAAGTCGAGATTCCAGACCTGGCCGCCGGGCTTGAGCACCCGATACCACTCTGCCACCACAGCGGGGTAATCCGGGAAGCCGCGGCCGGCATAGACACAGGTGATGCGGTCGAAGTGGTTGTCCGGGAACGGAAGGTGTCCCGCGTCGCAGAGCACGAAGTCTACGTTGTCGACGCCTTCGGGACGCTTGGGAGGTGCCTCGGCCATCATCTCGGGGTTGATGTCCGCCCCAATGACCCGACCTTGGTGTGCGCGCTGTGCAACGCGCCAAGTGACGTCTCCAGTGCCGCAGGCCACGTCGAGGACTTGGTGCCCTGGACGGATGTCGGCGAGGTCGACCAAACGGTCCTTCCAGCGGCTGTGCCAGCCTAGGGACATCAGGTTATTACCAAGGTCGTACCGGGAGGCCACGCGAGTGAAGAGCCAGTCTACCCAGGCCTGCTTTTCTGCGTCGTGGCGAAGCGCATCATTCAAACCCGACGGTGGCTTGTTCATCGTTCCTCCATCAACCTGTTAATCTCCCCGAGCCCAGCGGT
>JAACDH010000515.1 GCA_009936995.1 Rhodobacterales bacterium | reverse complement strand
GTGTACCTGGGTTGGGACACCCAAGCGGTCTGGGGCGACTCTGTGGTGGTCGATGGCGTTCTGGGCGGCACCTACGGTCCGGTTTTGGCCATGGTCAAAGTGAACGGCAACTTCGTGGTCTCCGAACCAGGCCAGACGCCCCAGGCGTTCCGGGCAGGCCCCACTGTTCTGGTCGACATCGCCCCGGGGCTGGCCCTCGAAGCCCGTGCCGAAACCGAAGTTTGGGCCACTTATACCTCGAAGGGCCTTGGGTTTGGCTTCGGAATCAGCCACCGGCAGTAGACCGACCCGATGCTTTGGGAGATAACGGCTGGACCTACCCTGGAGGCCCCGTGCTGCTGATCTGCAAAAAGACCTGAAGCACCTGTCGCAAAGCGGTCGCTTTGCTTACAGAACAGAACATCGCGCACACCTACCGCGACTACACAAAAGAGCCGCTGTCGTCCGACGAGATCCGCGACGTCCTGGCTAAGCTCAAGATGAACGCCCGCGACGTGCTGCGCTCCCGTGACGCCAAGAAAGAGGGCCTCACCGGCGCCGAGACGGACGAGGAGTTGATCGAGCTGATGTCCAAGACGCCAGGACTGTTGCAGCGTCCGATTGGCGTAGTTGGCGATCGCGCAGCCGTTGGACGTCCCATCGAAAATCTACTCGCCTTGGTCGATGGGGAATGACACCAGCCGTTTACCGGTTGTAGTGTGTGCGAAACAGGAGCCAGGATGATCAAGTACATGGCGCTCATCTCGCTGTGGGCGGCAAGTGCCCAGGCCCAAGAGCCCGCTGCAGAATTAGAGACAGAAGTGGATGCCGAACAGGCTGACACTGAGGCGCCGCCTCCGGTCCCACAGACGCAGGCGTTCACGCTGAATCCGGCCAAGAGCAAGATCTACGTGGTGGTGTTCAACGACAGCGAGCGCTGGACCCCAATTACCGGACACGACCACGCCATGTCGCCCAGCACCTTTGACGGGAAGGTGAGTTGGAATGTGGCCGATGCGTCCGCCTGTGACGTGCAGATTTCCTTCCCGGCCACGGCACTTGTGGTCGACCATGCTGGATTCCGCGAGCACGGCGGCCTGAGCGCCGACGGCGCCATCTCGGATGGGCAGAAAAGTACGGTTGTAAAGAACATGCTGGGCAAGCATGTGTTGAACAACGCGTCCTTCCCGCAGATCTCGTTCAAGAGCAGCAGCTGCGATGGCGCCGAGGGCTCGGTGACCGTCAAAGGCTCGCTCACCATTCGCGGGATTGGGGTTGCCGTGTCGGCACCGATGACGGTGAAGGTGGACGGTGATACGTTCAGCGCCAGCGGCTCGTTCACGTTGAACCACGGTGACTTCGGCATGAAGCCGTACACGATGGGTCCGGGCACACCAAAGAACCAAGAGAAGCTGAAGTTCGTGGTCGACGTGGTCGGCAACGCTACGTAGAGAGGCGAGGGACGATTGGCGCCTGCGGCCTAGATGTGGAACGGACTTGGCGCTTGGCGCCGTAAGACGCGACAGCGGTTCAGGGCCCATCAGCGTTTGTGGAGCACAAGCCGGCATAAGAACGCGCTAAGTTCGCGTAAATCGGTGTCTTAACGCTGCGCTCACGGCCCCAGAACCTGTCTCGGTTGGGCGTTTATTAACTGCAGAACGATTCGAAATCGCAGGGGTGAGATTTCAAGGATAAATCTCCTTTAATTTATCCCCGATGGGTCGATCGGGTCGTTAGTCCGAAGAAGGAATCCCGTGAGACACTTGAGTATCATTGTTGCAGTTCTTTGGATAAGTGGGTGCGATTCCGGGACACGTGAAGTCCTTAATCTCTCGGAGATTCCCACCGATCCCTCCCCGATGACCACTACGACCACTACGACCACTACGTCGACGACGACGACGAGCAGCACAACGGTCGGCGTTGTCGAGACAGGCTACTGGACCAACTCCGACACGGGTCCCTGGGGCGGTTCCGATACGGGGCTTACGACCCAGACGACGACGACCGACACCGCACCGCCCGTCGACACCGCTCCATGGGTCGACACGGGGACCTGGGTAGACACCGCACCGCCCGTCGACACTGCACCGCCCGCCGACACCGCACCGCCCGTCGACACCGCACCGCCCGTCGACACCGCACCGCCCGTCGACACTGCGCCTTCGGTCGACACCGGAATCGTGGTCACCCCAGGCCCGACGGCTGACACTGGGCTCCCCCTCGACACTGGGCTCCCCCTCGACACTGGGCTCCCCCTCGACACTGGGCTCCCCCTCGACACTGGGCTCCCC
>JAACDH010000514.1 GCA_009936995.1 Rhodobacterales bacterium | reverse complement strand
TCCGCTGATCGCCAACTCTACGTTCAGCGTGAATTATGCGGATGGGGTGTTCATTGCCGATACGGCAGGGCTCAACGAGGTCGCGCCTCCGACGTCCGTGGGCAACACGCTGAGTGGAAACACTGGCAGCGGTATTGCGCTTCCGGCCAACTCGGTACGGCAGCTCGCCGCCACCTCTTTCTACTCGGGCAATGGTGAGCGCATCGAAGTCTCTGGGGGGGTGGTCTCCACCTCGGGCACCTGGCTGCTGCTGGACGAGGACTACTGGATAACCGCCGGTGTATACGTGGAGGGCGTCCAGGACCCCATCCTGACGCTTGCGGATGGTGTGACCCTTTTCCTGGCCGAGGCCACGGAGCTCGGCGTGGGCGTGTTGGATGACGGTGGCCTGGTGGTAGACGGGGTGACGGCAGGGGTTCAGATGACCTCGGCCAACGTGTCGCCGAATGTGGGCGACTGGCGCGGCGTCACCTTTGGCGTCCATCAGCTGGACTCCAGACTGTCTGAGCTGACCATCGAGTACGGCGGCAGCAACACCTTCGGCAATCTGTACTTTAATGGACTCAACATCGACGGCACCGTTGTAGAGGTCTCTGGGGTCACCTCGCAACTGAGCTCTTCGGCGGGCCTATACGCCAGAAATAGCGCGGTCTGGGTGCACGACTCTACCCTCCAGGACAACAACGATTACGGAATCGAGCTCGTCTCTGGTGCCGCGCTCGACACTGCTAATGCACCCTCTTTTGCCAACAACCTGGTTATCGGAAACGGTGGTTATCCCGTGGGACTGCCGCCCGCCTCGGTGAGTCAGCTGGACATCACCAGCGACTACTTGGGCAACGGCGATGATCGCGTGGAGGTGTCGGCGGGAACGGTGGTCGCGGACGCGACCTGGCAGAACCTCGGTGTGCCGCTGCACGTCGTTGGCGATGTGCTGGTTGCAGGTAGCGCCTCTCCCCACCTGGAGATCCAGGCGGGCGTGCGCCTTGAGTTCGATGTCGGCATGGGCCTAGAAGTGGGCACAAACAATCCTGGCAGTATGAGCGCGTTGGGCCTTCTCAGCGAGGAGGTGGTGTTCACGTCCAGTGACGTCTTGCCCTTGAACGGGGCTTGGAGCGGCATCACGTTGGGTGCGTCTTGCGTCCCTGGAATGGTGAGCCTGGACTTTGCGGTTGTGGAGTTTGGCGGAGGTAATGGCGATGGTGCGGTGCTCTTCGACGAATGTGCCGGCTTCATCTCCAACTCGACTGTGCAAAACTCGAGCAGGTGGGGGATCTACCAGAACGCTGTGGTGGCCACCATCTCCGGGGCGATGACCTACTCGATGAACTCGCTGGGCGACGTGGTCTTCGTGCCGTAAGGGCGCCAAACAGGTTCAGCTTCTGCCAAGGCGGCTCTACGAGGGCGTGGTCGTCAACCCCGAGACGCCGGCCGACAGCGCCGACCAGTCGGTGTTGAAGGCGCCGGTGATGATGCGGGCAAGGGTGGGGGCGGGCACGTGGGGATTGTCGCGCCACCAGATGGCGCCGGCCTCGGCGGAACCGTTGAGGGTGTAGGCCAGCAGCTCGGCCGACTGGATTGACACGGGATGACCGGCTTGTTCGGCGCCGGCGAATAACAACCCGCCCACCATCTGGGCCTGACGTTTGCGAACGGCGTCGAGCAGGGTGTTCGCCAGGCTGGACTCGGCGGTGAGCAGGGCGTTCCAGGCGCCCTGGTTTGCGTGGACGAAGGTTAGAAACGCGAGGACGCCGACGTACAGCCGCTGGTCTTCGCAGGGCTCGTCGACCACGGCTTGGGCTACGCAGTCGTACAGCCGCAGACCCACGGTGGTCATCACCGATTCGAACAGTTCGAGCTTGGAACCCACCGAATCGTAGATGACCGGCTTGGACACTGCCGCCCGTCGAGCCAGCTCGTCCATGGAGGTGCCGCCGAAACCACGCTCGATGAACAGGGGCAATGCCAGGGCCAGGATGTGCTCGCGGCGGAGCGCGCCGGGGACCCGGCCCTTGGGAAAGGTGGCGATTTCGGTGGCGAGGCGTTCGATGCTCATGGCGTCCCTGCGAATTTGCTTGACCTACTCATAGTAGGTTACTTTGAGTAGGTCAAGCCGGAGTGCGTTCGAATGGGTCCCGAAAAAACCGCTTCAGAACACCATAAGTACCTGATTATTGGCGCCGGATTTGGCGGTCTTGGGGTGGCCATCAACCTTCTCGAAGACCGCGACGCCGACTTTGTGATCATCGAGCGCGCCCCAGATGTGGGCGGCTGCTGGCAGGCCAACCGCTATCCCGGTGTGTGCTGCGACATCCCGTCGGTGCTGTACTCGTTCTCCTTCGCGCCCAACCCGGACTGGAGTCACACCTACTCCTCGGGCGCTGAGATCCAGCGCTACCTGGCCGATCTTACCGATCGCTATGGCATTCGGCCCCACGTGCGCTTCAACACCCGCATGCTGTCTTCGGTGTGGGACGACGACGCCAAGCGCTGGACCGTGCAGACGTCGGCCGGCCTGTTCACCGCCGACGTGCTGATCACCGCCCACGGCGCCCTAAGCGCGCCAAAGAAACCGAATATCCCAGGTTTCGAGACGTTCAAGGGACGCCTCTTCCACTCCGCTGAGTGGCCGGCCGACGCCGAGCTCAAGGGCAAGCGGGTGGCCATCGTCGGCACCGGGGCGTCGGCGATTCAGATCATCCCGCAGATCCAGCCCGTCGTCGATACGCTGACGGTCTATCAGCGCAACGCGCCGTACGTCATCCCCCGCGGCGACCGTAAGATGAGCGCTTGGCGTCGCAACGTGTTCCGAAAGGTGCCCGCCGTCCAAAAGACCCTGCGCGCATTTAGGTTCGGCCGACTCGACCTGAACGCCGTCGCGTTCATGGGCAACGAGTGGGCCTATCAGCGCGGCCTCTCCTTGGCGAAGGGCCACCTAAACGACCAGGTCTCTAACCTCAAGACACGAGAGACGCTCACCCCCAAGTACCGGCTGGGCTGCAAGCGGGTGCTGCTCTCGGATGAATACTATCCGGCGTTGGAGGCACCTAACGCCACCTTGGTCAACCAGCGCGCCGCCACCATCACTGAGACGGGCATTGTCGACGCCACCGGCACCTTCCGCGAGGCCGACATCATCCTGCTGTGCACCGGCTTCGACGTCGCCGAGCATCCGGTTCCCAAGAGCATCATCGGTCGCTCCGGCGAAACGTTAGCCGACCACATGCGTGGTGGCTGTGGGGCCTACTTAGGCATGACCGTGCCCGACTTCCCCAACCTGTTCCTGATGATCACCGGTCCGCACACCGGCCTGGGTCACAACTCCATCCTCTACCTGCTCGAGGCCCAGCTGAAGTACCTCAAGGGTGCATTAGCGGCGTACCGCGAAAGTGATGGGGTGATGGAGGTGCGGCGCGAGGCGGCCGTGGCCTTCTCCGAAGAGATGCAGGCGAGTCTAGAGGGCACCGTTTGGGGTACCGGCTGCACGTCGTTTTACTTGGACATCGATGGCAAGAACATCGGGATCTGGCCGGGCACGGCGCGCAGCTACTGGACCCGAATGAAGGACTTTGACGCGGCGCCGTTTAGGTTCTCGGGTTGAGGGCACCCACGGGTCGTTCACGTGGTCGAAATTAGCGCTGTGATCGATGCGGGTGCGTGGCCAGCCGGCGTTCGCGTCACCGCGTGCAATCGCGACGGCTTCACTCTCGTCCCGCCTATTATGTACCGAAGGCCTACGTTTCAGCAGCGCGTGAGATCGGTGATAGATGGCGCCGAGGATGTCCTTTACTAAGCTGTATGTACGAGAACAAGAAAGGCTCGCCGACCTCCCACTGATACTGGAGGCCGTATGGACTTCGCGCACCATTCCCCGATGGAGACGCCCACTTTAACGGAGAGACGCCAAGCTCCGCGCCAGGGCGACCAAGATCTACAGGGGAATTCCGCAATCCTGGCGGGGCTGAACGTTCAGCCAGCGTCTCTAGCGGAAGAAGTCGAAGCGGCCCGAAATCAGATCATCACCGCATGTCGGGGGATGGGTACGGACGAGGCATTGGTCTTCTCAACGCTAACCGGGCTCTCCCCCGAGGGAAAGAAGGCCGCAGCCAAAGACGCCATCATTATGGACTGGCTCACGTACGACCTGTCCGAGTCCGAGCTGGAGAAGGCCAACGGTATTCTCAATACGACGGCGACCAAGGACGTCCAGAAATTCGCTTCGGACTTGGGGGTCGTTAGCGACTACTCCAGCCTCGCCACGGTTGTGGGTGTCTTCATCCAGGGGCAAGCTCCCATCGAGAACACGCTGTTCGAGGGTTCGATCAAAATCAAGGTGTACCACCCGACGGGTCTGGGCTTCGACCTCAGCTTTATTTTGTCAGGCGAGAAGACCGGAGAGGGCTTTTCGCTGGGTGTGGGCGTCGAGCTCTTCCTCGGCTGGAAGAGCCAGTACTGGAAAGATGTTATCGAAGCCGAGGTGGGTTGGACCTTATCCGCCGACGCCGTCGGGACCGGGGATAGTGCGACAGAGTGTCTAGAGATCTTAGGTCTGGGCCTAAGGATGGGCATCGAAAAGATGAGCGGTCGTGCGGCGGAGGCGTTCATGGACGGCACCACCGTAGACGGGATTATCGCTCATATGGACGATGAAAATTCGGGCGACGAAGCAGACACGTTGAGCCTCAGCTTGACGGCTGCGGTAGGCGGCGGATTGGATATCAAGAAGCTTGGTCTGAAGAGCGGCGGCGATGTGGGTCTTTCCACAGAGAAGACCATCGGTAAAAAGGCGGATGGCGAACTAGACGTCAAGACCAAGAGTGTGGTGTCCATCAGTAATGAAACCTCGTTGAATGGCTTCGCCGTAAGCATCAAGGGGAGTATTCCGCTCGACCGCGACAGCGGGCCGCCACAGCTGACGATCACGCCCAAATTTGATCTGCCTATGGGAGACGCTGATCTCATCGCGGGAATGTGTCAACAGGCCGTCGTCAGTGGCATCGCTGCTGCCACCTGGCTCGTCCAGAAGCACTCAGGTGCCCCCCCTGAGATCGATGAGGCGTTTCAGGCCGCCATCTTCACGCACTTCTACTCGGGGCTGCATCGTGGAGGAAAGGAGTTCACCAAGATCAGTGCGAATAGCGACATCGACGTGAACGAGCTGACGGGTACGAGCGAGCTGTTGCCACAGGTCAAGCTCAAGTCGAAGGTTGAGATTCCCATCAAGATAAAGAATGGTAAAACCAGCGTATCTTTGAAGTTCCTGGAAGAAATGTCCATGGAGGGAAACTTGGTAGACCTCAAATATAAGACCGGTCAGGTCCTCTCGATTTACGGATAAGGAGGCGTTCATGAAACAATGTCCTGTGTGTGATTCCACGCTTAAAGGCCACTTCGAGATGAAAGTCACGGACTTGCCCGACCAACATCTTCTGTCCTGTCCGCGCTGTGGGCGACTCGCCCTGTCGCAGGCGACGCTTATGGTCGCCCAAATGGCGGACGACGACGAGAGATGTGCGGCTGCGGACTGGGTTGATGCTCAGCGCGCCTCCGGACATAGAGCGGGATTAAGTATGAACGCTGCGCGCTTTGTTGGGGGATGACAGGGGGCGACCTCCACAGCTCATCTAGACGCCCCACGGTCATCAAACGATCCCCAGCTCTCGTTCACAAGGTTGATCCCGCACAAGGTCAGTCCAGCACCAGCTATAGAAGCCAGGAGACCGCAGGCGATCGTCGTCGCGAGCGGTACCGCACCCTCGAACCAGCCCGGACGCAACACAGCCGCGGCGCCCACCCCAAGCAGGGAAAACAGTCCGTGGCCGAGCGCGATGTTCCGAGACACTGCGCGCACCTGAACAGGGGTCAACCAGCCGCGTCGTTGACCCCGCAGTGCCGTCCACGCAGCCGCCGTTCCCAGGACCATCAAAGCCGGCACCGCTGCCGAGACGGCCCCAGTGAGTGCAGTGATGAGCCATACCCCGACACCAGCGGCCACCCACTGTGTGCACCCGAGAACCGTTACCTCGCGGAGAGTAATGGGGGCCACCGTTGGAAGTTCGCCGCTCATTCCGCGAGGCCCGCAGGGTGGTATCTGGTTTCGATAGATGATGGGATTGCTTTGTCTCCGGTATCGAACAGCGCCAGGCCAGCTTAGGTACCTGGGTTCGGCCTACGAAAACCCGTCGTCCAGCGGGCCAATGTTGGCCACTCGGTCCGAAGATAACGCATCATCCAGTTCGGCCATATTGGGGTGGGAATTGTCCCAGAAAGACACCCGTAGCGCCTCGCGATCGGTCGCCGGGCCGCCCTCGCCTAGGATAGTCTCCGCTTCGAGGGCGTTGTTCTCGGCTGCGGTACCGTCGCGATTGACTGCGTCAGCCTTCGCCTTTTCGCTTTCCAATAAGGCTTCCATAGGCGCGAGGTCGTCGAGGTAATCGACACCGTTGATGACCATGATGTCTCGGTGAGATGGGGCGGCGGCAAGCTGCAGTTCTAGCTCGGCGATTTTCTCCGGCCAGGCCAACATATCCGTCACCATCTCCTCGGTGTTCTCGCCTTCGCCTAGCGTCTTGGCCTAGACATGCTCGTGGCTGTCGACGGCCGTGGTCAGGTCGAGCCCATGGTCTGAACCCAGCGCGCTGAGCAAATTCCAGTTGGCTCGTTTTTGGGGACCCGTGATGTCCTCGTAGATGTTGTTTCCATTGTCCGCCATCTCCCTCCGAAGTTCTTCGGGAGACAAGCCCAGCAAACGGGCTCTCAGGTCGGGTGCGAGATCCAAAGCACCCACGTCACTGTGTAGATCGGTAGACCCAGAGAGGTTGGTGTGAAGTCCCACGGTCTCGATGCCCACAGCAGCGTTGTTGTGGTCGACGGTGTGCCCCACTATTCGATCTGTGGGAACAGTCAGGCTGGTGTTGCCATCCTCGTCGATGAGGTAGTGCGCGCCAATGTGTTTACCGGCCTGTATGCGGCTGTTGTAGGCGTCGCGGGTGGAATCGGCAGTGCTGCTGTCGGTCTGGTGCAGAATCACCTCGCTGACCGGAGCAGTGCGGTCGGCATAGGCCAGGTCCCCGAAGGTGCCGGTCTCGTCTACGATATTGAGGCCATCGTAGAGGCCCGCTGGCCCGAGACCCTGGGGTGCGAAGTGCTCGGCTACGGCGGCGTCCGTGGGCGTTGACTGGGTCTGGCTTGCCTTCCGATGACCGGGCGTTTTGGGCGCGAGACGACGGCCACGACGTGTTTGAAATGACATTGGAACACCTAAAGATGAGAGAGATTAACACGCGAGAACACGCATCGACAAACGGTAGGTTGAACAATATATTGGCCCTGTTTCCACCAGGACCGCTCCCCTTTCGCGGCGACCACATCCGGTGCGCTGCCTCGATTGCGTGCTGACCAATTAGACGGCGCGCCCGTGAGTACCTAGGGTCTTTTGGCTTTTGTGATCCCTTTTCGGGACTCGGACATCGACGTTCGCCGGCGCGCGCCGGCAAGATTAGGTCGTACCGGACGGCATGGGCTTCCCGACAGGCGCAGGTCAGACGTTCAACGCTGCGGCGCTTTGACTATGCCATTCCGTGGAACCACCAGTACAAATGTACAGCGGCAACTGCGCCGATCACCCCTGCAAAATCTGCGGTGAGCGCGGCGGCCATGGTGTGCCGTACTCTCTTCACCTGAACGGCCCCGAAGTACACCGCGATGACGTAGAACGTGGTCTCGGTGGAACCGTGTAAGGTGGACACCAAATAGCCGATGAAGCTGTCGGGACCTTGGGTTTCGAGGGTTGCGGTCATGAGGCCGGTGGCGCCCGAACCGGAGAAGGGGCGAAGCGCGGCCATGGGCAGTGCTTCGGCGGGCATGCCGAGCATCTCGGAGAAGGGACCGACGGCGTGTACAAACAGGTCGACCGAGCCAGAGCTGCGCAACATGCCGATGGCGACCAGGATGGCGACCAGGTAGGGGATGATCTGGATGGTCACCTTGAACCCTTCCTTTGCGCCCTCCACAAACACTTCGTAGACGGGCACACCACGGGCGAATCCGTAGCCGAGCATACCGGTGATTAAACCCGGAATGATCCACGGAGAGACCACGTCTCCGTAGGTGATGGCCGCGGGTGCCAAGGCGAAGAGCGACGCCAAGGCGACGAGGGACACCCAAAACGGGTATCCCGATGATTCCGGCGGTACTTCTTCCACCGGAGCGGGGTCTACTTCGAGGGGCGAGAAGCGCTGGTATAGCTTGCAGGCGACGACCGCTACCGACGTTGAGAGCAAAGTGGCCATCAGGGTGGTCCCGATGATTCCGGCGGCATTTTGGCTGCCGAAGGAGGCGCGAAAGGCGATGACAGTGGTGGGTACTAGCGTGACGCCCGACGTGTTGATGGCCAGGAACAGGGCCATGGCGTTGGTGGCGGTTCCCTTTTCAGTGTTGAGCTTGTCGAGCTCTTGCATGGCTTTGATGCCGAACGGGGTGGCGGCGTTGCCCAGGCCTAGCGCGTTCGCCGACATATTCATGATCATGGCGCCCATTGCGGGGTGGTTGGCCGGCACATCGGGAAACAAACGCACCATTAGAGGTCGCAGCAGCTTCGCGATAATGTCGAGCAATCCGCTGGCCTCGGCGACCTTCATTAATCCTAGGAAAAGCGCCATATAGCCGATGAGTTCGAGCACGATCGTGACGGCGAGCCTGGCGGCGTCGAGGGCGCTCGCCGACAGCAGCTCCATGGGCGCTTGGCTGGGGTTGGGATGGACAGTTGGATCCCACAGAATCTGGTGGTAGCCGGCGACGCAGAAGGCCACTGCGACCATGGCGAAGAAGATACGATTCATGGGGGACCAAGCGGGTAGGAGAAGGGGCTGGCGGAGGGACCGCGACCAAAGACTACCCCAGAATGCGCCAGGACGATCCGGAGGTTCGGATTGTGTCTTGCCCGGGGAATCGAACTTGAATCAAGGCAGGAGGGCAGTGCAGTGCGGTGCGGTGTTGGTCTGAGGTACCCTGTCCCGGTGTCAGTAATTCCCGAGCATATCGGGCCCTACCGGGTCCTGCGGCCACTTGCCCGGGGGGGCTTCGCCGAAGTTTTTGAGGTGGAAGATCCCGCGAGTGGTCAACACCTTGCCCTCAAACTGTTGGTCAATTCACGGGTAGCGCTGAAGCGATTTAATCGCGAATATGAGGCTATGGCCCGACTGAATCACAGTGGCGTGGTTCGGGTGTATCACTACGGTCTGCACTACGGACAGCCCTGGCTGACCATGGAGCTTCTCCAAGGTGCCACCGTGGAGCAGTGGTTGCGGGGCTTTGGTCCGCCCGGCGCGCTCGAGCGCGACGATGAAGTTCTGCGGCTGGGTTTCTTCCTTTCGCGCGCGTTGCACTACGTGCACGACCGGGGCTTGGTCCACCGCGACCTTAAAAGTGCGAATGTGATGGTGCTGCCCGATGGCCGGGTGAAGCTGGTCGACTTTGGTACCGCCTACCTGTCTGACGCCGCCGAGCGCATCACCTCAGAAGGTGAGTTTGTGGGCACCTTTGCCTATGCCTCTCCCGAGCAGATGCAAGGCGTCGCGATCACTTATAAGTCCGACCTGTACAGCCTGGGCGTGCTGCTGTACCGACTGGCGGTCGGCCGCCGACCGTTCAACGCTAGAGAACCGGCAGAGCTGGCCTGGCAGCACATCAATGAGGAACCGCCCGACCCTCGTGGTTATGTGCCGTCACTCGCCGCGCCTCTGGTCGAGCTGATCCTGCAACTGCTGGCCAAGGCGCCCTCCGATCGGCCCGCGAACGCCGGCTTGGTGGCCGCCGCCCTCGAGCGTCTGGCGGGGCGTCCGCTGTCGAGTCGTAGTCAGGTGGCCCTTCACCGCTCACGCTCTACTTCTCGTATCCCCGAGCAGCACGAGATTTGGGAGCGTCTTGGCCGAGGGCGACCGGGCGACCTGGTGCTGTTGCTCGGCGAAGCGGGTTCCGACCGGGTTCGGGTGCTCTCGGATGTGGATTCAGGTGCAAAAGATAAAGGCTGGACGGCGATCTCTGCGATGATGCGACCCCACCGCGATGTCACCTGCTTGGTGCGGCTCTTTGTGAACTTGGGTAAGGGCCTTGAAGACCACGCCGAGGTCATCGAGGCCGTCCAGACGCTTCGAAGTAGCTCCCGTCTCGAGATGCGGAGCCAGCCTAAGGCGCGGGTGGCTATCCGGGTAGCGGCCGCCGACTTGGTGGCGGCGCGCAGCAAGGCCGATGGTCGTCCAGTGGTTATTATTCTCCAAGAAGTGCATGGGACCGGTGTTATTGGCCTAGAACTGATAGCGGGCGTGAGAAAGGAACTACAGCGGCGACATATTCGCGCGTTGTTCCTCGTGGGAGCGGTGTCCTCGGCGGTGCGTCGCTCATCGCTCTTGATTCGATTTCTGGAAACCGAAACCCCAGTGGTTTTACAGCCATTGTCTCCGTCAGCGCTTGCCAATGCCCCCGGTCTGATGCTTGGCCGCCGCCCGCCGCCCGCCGATGTGTGTCGGCATATTCATCGGTACACCGGCGGTCATCCCTTGTATATCGAGGAGGCGATCGCTTGGGCGGTGCTTACCGGAGAGGTCGAGGCAGAGGGCAACCAGCTGGAGTGGGCGAACGCCAAGGGCATCGCCGGCCCGCCCGCCAGCGCCATGGCAGATGCAGAGGGAATTCTACAAGGCCTACCTGTGGCGCACGGACGGCTGCTGCAGGTGATGGAGGTGGTTCCCAAGGCGGATTTGGGAATCTTGGCCGCGGTAATGGGCTGGAAAATCCAAGAAGTGATCCCCCTGGTTTCCGATCTCACCCGGCGGGGTGTGGTCCGTTGGCATCCTGTCGACCAACCCGATCCTGTCTGGTCGCATCCGGCGGTTCATCGAGTGGTTCGAGGTGTTGTCAGCCCAGTGCGTCGCTCGCTTTGGCAGATCAGGGCGGCTCAAGCCGTCGCCGGTCGGAAGTCCTCCGAAGTTCAAGTCGCTGCGCTCACCCGGGTGGGACGATTGGCAGAGGCCTCCTTGGCCGCCGTGGTCATCTGTCGAGAGCTGGTCGAACAACGTAAGGTGCGCACCGCCCATTCGGTACTTCAGACCTTGGTTCAAGAGCTTATACATCTCAAATCAGGCCGAACACAGGCGATGGCCGAGGTCTTTCTTCTGTACAGCCTGTGTCTGCAGGCGGTGCAGCCCGCCGACCCAGACACCGCGAAAACCCTAGGTTTGGCATCACAAATCAATGATTTGTCCCCGGCTCTAACGGCGCGAATCTCCTGGGGCCAAGCCACGTTACTCCGCGCCATTGGACACTACAAATCCTACGCCAAGGGTGTCGCGACTGCCTTGCGGGTGCTGCCCCGAGGTGCCGAGCCCGAGCTCCGGGGTTGGATGTTGATGGAAAAGGGCGATAGTCTGCGTTTTCGTGGGGCAAATGCCATGGCGGATAACGCATATGTAGAGGCAGAGACCATCGCCCGCGCCCACCGAAAGATGCGCTTATTGGCTCATGCGACGGTGGGAAGTGGCGCTTGTTGGGTCAATCAAGGGCAACTGGAAGAAGGCGAGCGACAACTCTCACGTGCCATGGCACAGCTCCAGCGGATGGGCGACGTCCAGGGTTTTTGGATGGCCTTGGCGCAATGGGGCGAAGCGGTCCGTCGACAGGGCCGCTACTCCGAGGCGCTGTCGGTACTCTACCAGCGGGCTCCCGAGGCACGACATCACGAAGATCCCAGTGCATACCATCGGTTGTTACTATCGATTGCGTGGTGTGAAATCGATCTAGAGCGCTTGGGGCGAGCCCAGGAGTGTGTCGACGAGATGGCGGCGTCCTTGGGGCGAGGCGAGCACCTGCACCTGCGTTTACAGCGCCGACTTTTGCAGGGTCGAATCATGCTGTCGTCTGGTCAACCCCGTGAGGCGGCCTACCATTTCCAAGAGGTGGCCGACAAAGCGCGGCTGGCCGATCTGATGGTCTTGGCGGAACAGGGCCGGTCGCTATTGGCCGAGAGTCACTGGATGACAGGTGATCGCGTCGGCGCTGCCGACCTATATTAGTCGGCGGTGCTGGGGTTGATGGGTCTTGGGGTCCAAACGGCGTTGGCCGATGCCTGCATCTCTCGGGCGCGAGCCCTGTCGCGCGACTACGGCGTTGATCTGCTGTTTCGGCCGGTTCGACGCTGGCTCGACGACGGTCCTCCACCGGCCTTGGCCCTCGAGCGATTGCTGACCATTGGCGTCCGCGCGCGCCGTCGCGGCGACCGACAAGGCAGCAAGCAGGCCTACCGAGAAGCGGCGATGGTGATGAATCGGTTGGCCACCGGATTGAACGACACCGACCGGGCAGCTTTGCGTGTACACAGTTGGTCGCGACGAATTCGCAGGGGACTCCGATGAACTTGATTAGGTTATCGGTTCGCTGATGACGAACGCTGCGCTGCCAGAACAAATCGGGCCCTACGGGCTGCTCCGACCCATTGCGCGGGGCGGCATGGCCGAGGTGTATGAGGTCGAGGACCTGGCGAGTGGCGAGCATCTAGCGCTCAAGTTCCTGCTCGAGACTGGCGGTGCTCTTCCCCGCTTTAATCGTGAATACGAGGCGATGATTCGCCTGAATCACCCCAATATTGTCCGGGTATTTCACTACGGTATGTTCGGGAAATTGCCGTGGTTGACCATGGAATTGGTCGACGGTACGCCCATCCAAGCGTACGCCAAGCGCTGCGGCACGGCGGGCACGGCGCGTCGAACTGCCGAGGTGATCCGCACGGCGCACGACTTAGCGTTGGCCATCGACCACATTCATCGCCGCGGCTTGGTGCATCGCGATCTCAAGTCGGCCAACGTACTCGTTTTGCCCGATGGCCGGGTCAAGCTCATCGACTTTGGTACCGCTCGCGTGTCCGATGCCGTCGAAGATATCACCCGAGAAGGCGAGTTCATCGGCACGTTTGCGTATGCATCGCCCGAGCAGCTCACCCAGAAGCCGGCCGATAGTCGGTCCGACCTGTACAGCCTAGGGGTGCTTCTGTACCGCATGGCGACGGGAAAGCGCCCGTTTAACGCGAAAGAGCTACATGCCCTGGCGCGACAGCATGTCAAAGAGATTCCCCGTCCACCCCGCGAATTGACAAAATCGCTGCCCCTGGGTCTGGAAGACATCATCCTTGCGTTACTCGAGAAAAAGCCCGAGAACCGCCCCCAAAGTGGTGCCGATGTTGCAAAAGCCCTCGAAGCCGTGGCCGGCCATCCCCTGGTGCTGCCCGGAACCCTCGACGTCAACTTGTCCAAGGGTTCATTGGTGGGTCGTGAAGAGCAGATCGCTCAACTGTGGCGCTTCCTCGACGGTCCCACCTCGACCGGCCCCGAGCCCGGTGCCAGTGTGTTCATTGTCGGGCTTCAGGGCAGTGGTCGACAGAAGGTGATCAACGCGGTTGAAACCGACGTACGCAAGCGCAATTGGCGGGTCTTCAGTTGGTTCTTTCACCGTGATGGCGATCCCCTCGATGGTCTAGCGGGGTTGCTGGGCGAGCTCTCGCGGTCCTTCGAGGGGAGCGGTTCTATCGAAGTTCGCGCGGCAAAAACTGCGTTGGCCCAAGTGAGTCGGGTCACGGCGCAGTCCGCCTCCGACCGCATCTCGGCCCTGGTTCGCGCCGCCGATGTCTTGTTTGCTCAGAGAGCCGCCGCCGACGGCGAACCCATCTTGCTGGTTGTTCGCGGGCTGCATCACGCCGGCCCCTTGGGCATGGAGGCGCTGATTCGGCTCCGCAAGCACATTCGATCGCGCGAAACCCGGGTGGTTATTGCCGCCGATTGTGTCGAGCGCGCCGACGACCCGGATTCCCCCGCTCGCAGACGGATGGGCGACGCGCTGCGGGTTCACCTGCCGCCCTTGAGTCCACGGCACGTTGCGCTATTGGTGGGCTCTCTGCTCAACCGACGTCCGCCCCCAGGTGTGGTTGCTCGTCGTATCTACGAAGCGTCCGGCGGCCTCCCCGAGTACGTCGAAGCCGTGGTCCGCGGCATGGTGGACCAGGGCATTCTTCGGGTGCAGGGCCGCGACGCCAACCGTTTGGAATGGGCCCGCCAAGACCTCGATATTCCGATTCCAAAGCGGGCCCGCCAGCGAGTGAAGGACTCCTTGGCCAGCTTGCCTGCCGATCGTCGCCGGGTGCTCGAAGCGCTATCACTGCTCGATGGGCAGTCCTCGGCGCAGGTGCTTGCTGGCGC
Source organism: Rhodobacterales bacterium (assembly GCA_009936995.1). Classification (GTDB taxonomy): domain Bacteria; phylum Myxococcota_A; class UBA796; order UBA796; genus JAACDH01. The sequence continues at coordinate 27,492 of JAACDH010000514.1, read as the reverse complement.
GCTCCAGTGCCGTGTGATCGAGCTCACGCCCGCCCTCGACGATCTCCAGCGCGAAGGTTGGATCGCGGTCTATCACGACGAAGGCGCGGTCCACGCCCGGTGGCGTCATGTCATCGCCGAAAAAGTGGTCAAAGACCAGATGCACCTCTGCCGCCGCCGGGTACTCGAGCGTCGACTGATCGAGCAGGTAGCCGAAGAACCGGCGTTTGCTGCACAAATTCGGCTGCTTATGCAGGTGGGTTGGTACGAAGAGGCCATGCACGGTGCCGCCGATTGGGGCCTGCACCACTTGTCTAAGAACGCCCCGGAATCAGCGCTTCAGGTGCTTGATGAGGTCATGCCGCACGTTCTGCAAGCGCCCATTAGCAAAGGCGATAAATCCAGGTTGTTCCTGCTGCATGTGGCTGCCTTGTTGATGGCGCGGCCCACCGACCCTAACACCAGCAAGTCCCTCGCTAATGCCACCCAATTGGGGCATGACGAGCCCGACCACTTCCGAGCCGAGATTCATCTGCTGCGGGCGCGTATTCAGCGGGTCATTGGGCACTATCCCAACTTTCGTGATCACCTGATGAAGGCTTGGTACCTCATCGAGCACGGTCAGCCGAGCGCCCTTGGGGCCAATGTGGCCGGCCTGCTTGGGTGGTCTAATCGCGCCGCCGGTCATATCGCCGCCGCCGCCACGTGGCATGGTCGGGCTCGGCGTATCGCCGTAACAGTGGGCGTTGAGGTGGTTCGGGCCCACGCAGATGTGGGTGTTTCCGGCTGGCAGTTCGCCCGGGGGAAGTTGGTCGAGTCCGAGGGCATCTCGGTGGCCGCCATCGGCGTGTTCGACCAAGTGGGCGACATGCGCGGGCTGTCAATGGTCGTTCCCGTTTGGGCCAGCGCCCTCCGCGAGCAGGGGCGATTTAGCGAAGTGCTAGAAGTCCTGTACCGACAAACACCCAACATGCGTCAGAGCGAGTCGCCGTCCTTGTATGTCCGCATGTTGCTCTCTACCGCTTGGGCCGAGGTCGACGTCTGTCGCTTGGGGCGTGCCCAAGAGTGCGTCGACGAGCTTGCGGCTACCCTACGCAAGGGCGAGCACCTCGATCTCCGCCTCGAGTCCGACCTGGTGTGGGGTCGTATTTTACTCGCCTCGGGGCAGTTCTCAGATGCCCAACGCCGGCTCCAGTTCGTCCGTGACCGGGCCCAGAGTGCTGGCTTGGGAATCATCGCCTATCTGAGCCATGCGCTCCTCGGCGAAACGCTGTGGGGTCTGGGCGACCATGACGGTGCGCTCGCCGCCTGTCTCCATGCCGTCGCTGGCCTCAAGCGCTCGGGTCATGTGCCAGCCACCGCCATGGCCTGCATGGCACAGGCCCGCGCCATGGGTCATGCCGTCGACCCCGTGTCCATATTCTCGCCTGTAAGCGACTATATGGAACACCAACCCTGTGTGGTTGTGCACGTCGAACGCGCGCTCGCTCAGGCCCGATATGCCGACGCAAATGGCTGTGATAAGAGTGAATACACCCTGGAGACTGTCCGATTGCTGACCCAAATCTCGAAAGGCCTCAACGACACTGACCGCGCTGCGCTCCGGCTGCATCCCTGGTCTCGCGAAATGCGCCGGACAACGTAGAAATGACCGAATTGATTCGTCTTGATCCTCGCGCGCGGTTGCTGTTCTACTTGCAGTCGTCCACTCGTCTGGTGCTGTTTTGGGTGCCGGTGTGTATCGGTGGCGCGGTCGCGGGTTCGATTTTCTGGAGCGGGGTGTACGCGCCAATGATCGCGTTGGCGTGGTTGTTCCTGATGTTCCTGATGGCCGTATGGTTTCCAGCGCTGGTGTTCGCTCGATACGGGTACACGCTCACCGAGAGCGAGCTGATCGTGGCGCGAGGCGTGCTCATTCGCAGCGTGGTGGCCATTCCAACCAACCGAATTCAGCACGTCGATACCCGCCAAGGGCCACTTGAGCAGTGGATGGGCTTGGCCAGGCTGCAGGTGCACACTGCCAGCGGTGTAGGTTCAGATGGCGTCATCCCGGGGCTGGCCTTCGATGTGGCCGAGGCCTTGCGCGATGAGCTTGTCGAGGTGGGCGGTGACGACGGCGTTTGAGGCCCCTTGGAAGCGGCTACACTCCGGCTCGATGGCCGTCAACTTGGTGCCGCGAGCCTACAGTCTGGTGCGTTCGCTGTGGCCGTTCATGCTGGCTGTGGCGTTTGGCGGTGGCGCGGGCGGGCTGAATCTCGGCGACCTCTCCTTCGTGTTTCTGTTCTTTGGAATGGCCGCATGGAGTACGTTCATTCATTGGGCAACCCTTCGTTATCGCGTGCACGATGGCCGGTTAGAGATTCGCACTGGGCTGCTGCAAAAGCAGGTGAGGGTGGTGTCTCCCGATCGCATCCAGAATGTCGAGATGGTCCGGAATATCTTCCATCGCGTGGCCGGTTTGGTCGAACTTCGCATCGAGACGGCGTCGGGTACCGAGGTCGAAGGGCTGCTGTCGGCGCTCTCCGTCGAAGATGCCAGTGCGCTGATCGAGCAGCTTGGAAAGGCGCGTCCCACCCAGGAAGCCGAAGAATCTTTGCCGGTGGTGGTGGCCAACGGGTTCACCGATCTGCTGCGCTTTGGCGTCACGGCCGGGCGGGCTGGAGCCATGGCGGTGATGTTCGGTGTAGGCGTCGAGTATCTGCAGTATTCCGACCCCGAGCGGCTCGCGAGCTTAGGCGACTTGCTGGGTACCGTCGGTGCCGTCGCCTTGGTTGTCGGCGCCGCGACCGGAAGCTGGTTCCTTGGCATCTCCGCGGCAATTCTTCGACATTATCGTTTCAAGCTGATGAAGCGGCCCGGCGCACTCGTGGCCACCGAGGGGTTGTTTACCACTCGACAGGTCGAGTTGCCGCTGTCTAAGGTTCAGCAAGTCACCATCACCGAGCCGTTGTTGCGTCGGCTCGCCGGATTCGGCTCCATGCACATCGAGACGGCAGCCGGCCGAGTCGAGGGAAGTGGTGTAGCGCATGCCGAGGCCATGGTGCCTGTCGTGTCGCGTGCGGCCTTCGCCAGCGTGTTGCGGGAGGCCCTCCCCGCCATAGACATCGAGCTCGACCAGGCGGATTGGCAGCTTCCCCATCCCAAGGCGCTGGTGCGCAGCGCCATTCGGGTCACCTTCCAAGGGCTGTTTGTGGGAGCGGCGCTCATGGGTTGGTTCGGCATCAGCGGCGCGGTGGGCTTCTTGGCGATACCGCTGTTTCTGTACCTTACGTGGCAAGATCACCGGCATCAGGGCTGGCTGATCACTGAACACGTGGTGGTTATCCGTCATGGGTGGCTCAATCGGGTCACCCAGATCATGGATCGGCGCAAGATCCAGTCCTTGGTGGTTAGCCAGGGGCCCTTGCTGCGTGGTTATGGACTGGGATTGGTGGGTGTTCGAGCGGCCGGGTCAATGGTGGCGTTACCGATTATCGATTGGGACAGGGCCCTAGGTGTGCAGACGATGCTGCTGGACCCCGTGAGAGAGGCCCCATGAAAGACCTTGATCCCGAAGACCCCGACCTCCTGGACGACCTGGAGATTGCCTGTCTAGACGCCATCCGCGGTGACTCTCCCAGCGCAGCCCTAGCTACGCGGGTTCAGCGCGCTTGCATCGACGTGCTTCGGGCTCGTGGGGTGGAGAGTCCGCTGGTTCGCTGTCAGTCGGACCACCGGGGCACCTTTGTGCAGATCGGTCTGCCCCGGCCTGGAAACAAGGTGGAGCAGGTGGTACTCAAGCTTCAATAACCAGCAACGTCGGAACGGGCCCCTTGCGCTTGCCCTGGCTCTATTGTTGGCCGAGGTTGTCCAATATTTGAGTGCGCCACCTGGTTCTTTTGTGAGCGAGTGGCGCGCGTCAGAGCAGGGGGTATGGTTCGGTGTTTCGCACCGGGATTGCCTAGGCGCTGCTCCCGAATTCAGGGCAGGTGACGGTGCCCCTCGATCCCGGTGTGTCGGTGTCTGGCGTAGTGCTTGACAACGCCGGCGCTCCGCATCGGTTATCCATGGCCCAGACTCATCCTGCGTGGAGCGATATCGTGCGTTCAATGACTATCTTAGCCACCCTTCTCCTCGGCGCTTGCGACGGCAAGGGGGTCGGAACCAACCTCGTCGACACCACCGGCGACACGTCCGCGCCAAACACGCAGTCCAGCACCGCGACAGGCACGTCGGGCACCACCACGACAGGCACGGCGGGCACCACCGCGACGGGAACGGGTACGTCGGGTACCACCGCGACAGGCACGTCGGGCACCACCGCTACGGGAACGGGTACGTCGGGGACCACCGCTACGGGAACGGGTACGTCGGGGACAGGCACGTCCGCGCCTCCCTTGGTGGCCGTCAGCTGGTTCGGTAGCTCACCATCTGGTAGCGTCGACGTCACCATCACCGACCCCCAAGGACGCATTGGTTGGGAGTTCGCCATGGCCGAGACCGAGGCCGGTGCCGTGGGCTGGTACGGCGAGGATTGTTACGTTGGAACGGGCAGCTGGCAGTACTGTCACCCAGTGTCAGGTACCAGCTTGACCCTCGACCAAGAGTCCGACCTGACCGCCATCGTCGAGGGCTCCACCACCCTGTTCTGGCCAGGCATGAACCTCACCTATATGGTCACCCACGGGTCGGACTGCTACGTTTGGGGCCACGACGTCAGCTACTACGGCGCGCTCGGCTGCGCGCCCATCTAACGGCACCTTGGAGGCCGTCAGACGATGGTCCGGCTGTGGCGCCGCGATGGATGGAGACAGCTCGTGGTCGTCGGCGCGAAAAGAACGATGGGATGCGTGAGGGCGGACTATCGCGTGGCTGTGAACGTCGCGTCCCAGGTGGTGCCAGCGGTGCCGCCAGGCATCATTTCGTCGCCTTCAAAACGACCTTCTAGGGTGTCTAGGGTGACGAAGGTGCCGTTCCAGGTGTCCGTGGGGCTGATGGCGCCGACGCTGATATTCACGTCGCCGAACGCGGTGGGGTTGAGCAGGTCGCCTTGGAGACTCATCTCTACCGTCTGGCCGCTGAGTGAACCGGTCATGGTGCAGCTTGCTTGGAGGCTGGTCAATTGCGGAACGAGGGCTTCGTCGAGTTCGATAGTGAGGGGAGCCGCGCAGGTGTCGGTGTTGACGATAAAGCCGATGTCTTCGATGGTGACGGTGATGCTGCCAATGTAGGTGCCATTTCGCGTGCCGGTTGGGGTGGTGCCCCCTGTGCCGGTTGTGCCTGTACCCGAACCGGTCGCCGTGCCCGTTCCCGTGGTCTCGGTGGTGGTTCCCGTCGTAGAGGTACGGGTGGTGGTGGTACTCGTAGTGTTTGACCCCGTGGTGGTGCTGGACGTGGGTCAGCGGTGGGGCCGGAGTCTTTGTCTCCGCAGGCGATGAGGGCGAGCGCCAAGGGAACAATGAGGGCGATGCGCATGGAGGACTCTCCGGTGGGTTGGCGCATCATAGCCGGAAACTACGGGCGTATACGAGAAACCGTGGTGACGCCCTGGAGCTCTATGGCGCAGGGTAGTGGACCGTTGTTGAGGACGATCGCCCGGTGGGCGGCGAGCTTCATGCGGGCCTGGTCGTCTGCGGCGCTGGGTGGAACTTCGATCTCGCCGTTGATCATGGGTCGCTGGTTCCCGTAGTCCCAGACCATCTCGCCCTCGAGCCAGACCTCCATCTTTCCCTCCGGCACGTCTTTGATGTGCCTATAGATGCGCTTGCGGGCCTCTTCGTTGAGGTTGATGAGGGTGGAAGGCGTCATGGTGATGTCGAGACGAACACTGGCATCGACGACGTCGTCTTGGTTGGCGAGCTCGATGTCACCGGCGCGAAGGGCGAACAGGCCAACGCTGCCGAAGGTCGTGGCGATCTCGGCGGCGGCGTCCTCGCGGTCGGGCAGCACGCTGGCGAGGACAAAACCATTGTCGGTAGCGGTGAGGATGGTGTTTCCAAGACCCATATCTTCGGCCCGTGCGAGCACCATCTGGCCGGCCTCGTCGCAGCTGTGAAACTGCATCTGAACAGTGTTTCCAGACGGGGCGACGCCTTGATAGCCGCTGTAGAAGAGGTACAGATACGCCATTATGACCGCTGGAACCGCAAACAGGGGTGCTGCCAGTAGCAGGCAGCCACCTCGGGGGCGGATGCGTTCATATTCTTCGTCAGACAGTTTGGGAGTGGCCATGGGCCATGGCTATGCGAGCGACGGTCGCACTGCAAGGGCCTGCCATGCCACAATGCACCTCGGTGGTCAAAGGAGCGGAACATGGGACGGGATCGGTTTGTGATTCGGGGAGGCGTCGCGGTGGTCACCGGAGGCGCCCGTGGCATCGGACGAGCGACGGTCGAGGCGCTTCTGGACGAGGGGTGCGCGGTGGCCATTCTCGACCGCGATGGGGAGCTCGCCCAATCGACTGCGGCCGCCCTACAGGCGCGTGGGCGAGTGGCGGCCTGGACCGTCGACGTCCGGGATGCGGATGCCTTCTCTAAGACGATCACCGCGGTCGAGGCGCAGCTGGGTTCGGTGACGATATTGGTGAACAATGCCGGCATCATGCTCCTGGGAGCGACGCTCGAACATGCGCCGGCGGCGGATCAACTTCAGCTCGACATTAACGTGAATGGGGTGCTCAATGGCATGCGCGCGGTGATGCCCGGCATGGTTCGGCGAGCGTCTGGACACATCGTAAACATCGCCAGCGTGGCCGGTGTTCTCGGGACGCCCTTCGCCGCGGTGTACTCGGGGTCGAAGCACGCGGTCATTGGCATCACTGAAGCTACGCGGCACGAATATATGGATCGCGGTCTGCGATTTTCGTACGTGTGTCCGGGATTGGTCGACACCGAGCTAATCGCCGGAACTGGACGGCCCCGTTTCCCGCCCACCGCCCGTCCCGAAGAGGTCGCCGGCGCCGTAGTCCTGGCCCTAAAGACGGGTAAAGTCGACCTCTTTGTACCGAGGTTCTTGCGGATTTCCAAGATTTTACCAGCGCTCTTGCCCCGTCGTGCCTACGAAGCGATCGGGAGACTTCTGGGCGTCGACAAGATGTTCTCCCATGCGGATGCTTCGGCGCGGCATGCGTATCGAAGTCGGTTTACCGCTTCAGAGTAGTCCCAGCTTGGTGGCCATTTGAGCCGGCGTTGAGGCCTCGATCTGTTGGAGGGAACGGCGTGTCTGCGTCCACTCCGCGTACGAGACGTCGATGCGCTCGAGGCGGTTTTGCGCTGTGCGCGCGTGGTGCATCAAGGGGGAACTCGGGTTTGGTTCATGACTATCCAGTGTTTCCCGTAAGTTTTGGGTCATGTCTGGAATGCGCTCTGGGGTATTGATGCCTTCGGTCCACACACGTTGGGTTACGGCCTGGTTGGCGCCCAGCCTGATCAGTTCGTCGACGATGACGGATTCGGATTCGAGCATTTCGTCGAAAGCGAGATTGGTCTCCACGAAGGAGGCCTGCGCGCGCTGGACGGTTTTGCGACCGCTGACGGCGATACCCACGGCAAGCAACACCAAAACGAGCAGAGGCGAGGTTCCGAACAGCACCTTGAGCATCTGTTTGCCTAATTTTTTGTAGCGCCTGTTGGGCTGCTGTGGGCGATCGCGGAGTAGCGTTTGTCGCGGAATGTTAGGAGCGCTGGGTTGCGCGGTGTCGTTCCAGGTCTCGAAGTGATCGGAGTTGGCCGTGTTTGGATTTCCTAATGGGTTTTTCGTGCTTTCGCTGCTGGCGAGGCGAATGAGATGTTCGCTGTGCTCGACGGGGTTGAATAGGACGAGAGGCGGTGTATCAGATGGGTCTTCGGGGAGAATATCCATGACGACGTACAGCGCTTTGGTCAGGTCACGCATGGTTTGGTGGCGGTCTTCGCGGCGGTAACGGGTGGCCTCGATGATCAGTGGCTTGAGGATCTCCTGCACGCCTTCGAGGATGTCGGGCTCTTGGTCGGCGAAGAAGAGGTCCATGGTGGTGCGGCCGGTGACCATGGTGAATAGCGTTGCGCCAACAGCGTAGATGTCGCAGCGTTCGTCGACGACCTTGGCGTTGGCCCGTTGTTCGGGGGCGATGTAGCCCAGCGTACCCATGATGCTGCCTGTACGGAGGAGGGAGGCCGCGGTGTCCCTTGTTGGGGCGATTCCGAAGTCGGTGATTTTGCACACGCCCCACCGGTTAATCAGGATGTTGTGTGGTTTGACGTCACGGTGGACCACCCCATGACGGTGAGCGGCGCCCAGGCCCTTACAGACCTGGATGGCGATGTCGACGGCCATCCGGGGCGGCATGGCGCCATACTGGGCCAACCAGTCGAGCACGCAGCCACCCTCGGCCATTTCCATGGCGAAGAAGGGCTGAACCGTGGTGTTGTTGACGTCGAAGACGTGAATTACATTGCGGTGGCGCAAACTCATCATCGCTTTGGCTTCGGTGGCAAATCGATGGCGGATCTCAGGCTTGTCGATGTACTTGGGCAGCAACAACTTGATCGCGCCCCACTCTTGGGTCTCGCGGTCTAGCGCGCGATACACCAAGGACATCGAACCTTCTCCCAACGGCGCGTTCAGTTCGTACCGTTCGGCTGGAAAACCGGGTAAGACCGCATTCGCTGGAGTTGATTGTTCGGACATGGATTAGTTTAGCATGTAGTTGCGTTCAGACGGAGCCGGTTTTAGCACCACGTTTGCCTCAATCGCCCGTAGAGGGGACTGCGTCAATGACTGCTGGGACCGGGTAATAAACCGTGTACTTCCTCGGTCTCGGGCGGTGGGCCTGGAATGCGTTCAAAGGTGATATTGTCTCCTTCGATGTCGACCTTGATGCTGTCGCCGGCTTGATAGCCACCGGCGACCACAGCCTTGGCCATAGGGTTCATCATGTACTGGGTAATTGCACGTTTGAGTGGACGTGCGCCAAAAGCGGGGTCGAAGCCAAGATCTGCGACTATCGTGCGCGCTTCGGGTGTAACCTCTAGCTTCAGCTCTCGTGCGTGCAACAGCTTCTCGACGCGCTTGAGTTGAATGGTGAGGATGAAATCCATGTCGCCGCGGGTGAGCGGATCGAACACGATTTTGTCGGCGATGCGGTTGATGAACTCGGGACGGAACGCCTGAAGAAGTTCTGCGTCGACGGCGGCTTGGGCCTTCTCTCGATCGCCGGCGGCCTCCATGATCTTGCTAGAGGCGACGTTGGAGGTCATGATCACGACGGTGTTCTTGAAGTCGACCTTACGACCCTTGGAGTCGGTGAGGTGGCCGTCGTCGAGGACCTGAAGCAAGACGTTGAACACGTCTGGGTGGGCCTTCTCGACCTCGTCGAGCAAGATGACGGAGTATGGTCGACGGCGCACGGCTTCGGAGAGCTGACCACCTTCGTCGTAGCCGACGTATCCCGGTGGGGCACCAATCAAACGGGCCACGCTGTGCTTCTCCATGTACTCGGACATGTCGATGCGAACCATGGCGTTTTCGTCGTCGAAGAGGAACTCGGCCAGGGCCTTGGCGAGCTCGGTCTTACCCACGCCTGTGGGCCCGAGGAAGAGGAAGGAGCCGATCGGGCGGTTGGGGTCTTGGAGGCCGGCGCGAGAGCGTCGGACGGCATCTGCAACGGCCACAACGGCCTCGTGCTGACCAATGACCCGCTGATGGAGGTTGTCTTCCATGTGGATCAGCCGGTTTTGCTCACTCTCTTTAAGCTTGGATACGGGAATACCAGTCCAGCGGGCAACGACGACGGCGATGTCTTCTTCCGTGACCTGCTCGGACAACATGGCACCATCTTTTTGTAGAACGGCCAGCTCTTGGGTGGCGGTGTCGATGTCGGCACGCAGCTGGGGGAGTTCGCCGTAGACGATTCGACTGGCAGCCTCGAAATCGCCGGAACGCTGGGCTTTCTCTCCCTCGAATTGTAGCTCGTCGATCTTGTCCCGGAGTGCGGCGAGCTTGTCGATGCCGTCGCGTTCGAGTTTCCAGCGTCCAGCTAAGCCGCGCAGCTCTTCCTCGAGGTTGGCGATGGTGTCTTCGATGGCCCGGGCGCGATCGCGCGCGGATTTGTCCTTGTGGTCGCGGGACACACTGGCGAGCTCGACCTGCAAACCGCCGATCTTCCGCTCGAGGCGGTCGATGGGCATGGGCTTGGACTCGATCTCCATCTTGATGCGGCTGGACGCTTCGTCGATGAGGTCGATGGCCTTGTCGGGGAGGGAACGGTCGCTGATGTACCGGTCCGAGAGTAGCGCCGCTGCGACACAGGCTTCATCGGTGATTTTTAGGCCGTGGTGGGCCTCGTACTTCTCTTTGATGCCGCGGAGAATGGCTACGGTAGCTTCGACAGTGGGCTCTTCGACGAGGACCGGCTGGAAGCGGCGCTCGAGGGCCTTGTCTTTCTCGAGGTACTTGCGGTACTCGTCGAGGGTGGTGGCGCCGATGCAGCGGAGCATGCCACGGGCCAGGGCGGGCTTGAGCATATTGCCGGCGTCCATGGAGCCTTCGGACTTTCCAGCACCGACCAGGGTGTGCAGCTCGTCGATGAACAGGATGACGCGACCGTCGGCGGCCTCGATCTCGGTGAGCAGGGACTTGAGGCGCTCTTCGAACTCGCCCCGGAACTTGGCGCCGGCGAGCAGCGCGGGCAGGTCGAGGGAGAGGACCTTCTTGCCCTGCAGAGACTCGGGGACGTCTCCGGTGGCGATGCGTTGGGCGATGCCCTCTACCAGAGCCGTTTTACCGACGCCAGCCTCGCCGATGAGCACGGGATTGTTCTTGGTGCGGCGCGACAGGACTTGTAAGGAGCGGCGGATCTCTTCGTCGCGGCCGATCACCGGGTCGAGCTTGCCCTCCATGGCCTGGACGGTCATGTCGACCGTGTACTTGTCGAGGGCCTCGTACTGGGACTCGGGGTCTTCGCCGGTGACCTTCTGGCCGCCGCGCACCGCTTCGATGGCGGCTTGGAGCGTGGGGCGGCCGAGCCCTTCGGCCTTGAGCAGCTGGCCCCCCTTGGAGGTTCCGGCGCAGATGCCCAGCAGGAGCATTTCGGTGCTGGTGTGGCTATCGCCGGCCTTCTTGGCCTCTTGCTCTGCCACCTCAATGACCGAGGAGAACTCTCGACTGACCCCGGCTTGGGTTCCGCCACGAACCTTGGAGTAGGCGTCGATGATGTTGGCTACACCCGATTCTAGGCGCTCGACGTTGATGGCTGCGTTGCGAAGCACAGAGGGCACAACGCCACCCTCTTGGGTGAGCAACACGGCCAACAAATGACCGGGTCGGATCTCCGGATTGCCCAAGCGGCCGGCCATGCGCTGTGCATCTGCGATGGCTTCGCGTGCTTTGACGGTAAATTTTTCGAATTTCACGTAGGGCTCCAGTCCGGGGGCGGCCCGGAGTGAGTGCGCAGGTTTCCGCATCCCGGGGTGTCGATGTCGTCGAGTATCGCCAGTGCGGGCCCTGCTTACAACACCTCCATGAGATCGAATCGACTTTGCGTCAAGGTTGGGGAGCGCCCCGACCGCAGTCACGGGGCGTGTCCCCGCGGACTAGAAAGTAATATCGCCGACAACCGTGGCGTGGCCGAATCGCTACATGCCGCTCGCGGTTTTGTCGCCTGGATCGAGGCCGAGGAACTTCGCGTGGACGTCGCGGGGGGGTTGGCGGTGAAGATGAGATCGGTGCGGCCCAATTGTGGTAGCCCCATCGCCAACCCCTGGATTGAAATTCCGCAAATAGCTGCAGATGCTTTGCCTGGAAATTGGGGGTCACCAAGCTGTCTTCAGGCCACGTTTCGTGCTGCATGTAGCTCTACGACTAGGCTGGACCCCGGCACCGACCTCCTGTACAGTCGGCGTCCCTAGGGAGAAGTGTGTCGGTGGACCGACAGTCAAAACGCAGCGCTGCGCAAGAACGGCTTCGAGGTAGCTTCCTCTGTCAAGTGGGGCCGCAGCTGCAGGAGTACGCGGTTCTTCTGTCAGAAGATGGCGATGAGGCATCAGAATCTGTCGTTGCAGAGCTGAATCGTATCGCCCGAACGTCTAGTGCTTTGGGCCTCGAAGTGCTCTGCGCGGCCAGCGAAGAGGCCTCTGTGGCGGTCTCGAAGGGACAGGGAGCGGTGGGCTTGGTAGCTATCGCGCGCGCCATCCGATCGGGTTCGCACACGCTTTTTGGCCCCATCGGAGTCGTCGGAGATGCGGTGTTGGCGCAACGGCTCCGCAAGGCGGCCCCCGTCACATCGGAGCCGATCGTGGTTGCCGAGACCCTCGACGAGCTCGAAGACCCCTTATCGGTGGTGCCTTGGGCGGCGCTGTTGGTGCCTATGGATCAGGTTGAGACCGCCCGTGAAATCGCCGCAGAACACAACGCGCCCGTGTTGGTTTGGGGAGAGGGGCGCGACTGGGACACCCGTCTCGCGGTGGTCAAGGCCGGCGCCGACGGGTTCGTGCCCCACCCGGTGGCTGTTCCCGACCTTCTCGATCGCGTCCGGGCCCACGTCCGCGGCCGGGTCGGGCCGGCGGAGGTTTTCTTTCTGGCGGCCGAGACCCCCGAACGCGACGCCCAAGTCACCTTCCTCGAAGGGGCGGGGTTTGTAGTGGTGGTCAGCGGGGCCCCCGCCGAGATCGCGCCCGCCCTCGATTTGGTTTGCCCCGATGTGCTGCTCCTCGGTGCCGAGGTCGGCGGCGTGTCCGCCGAGATTCTGCTGCGCGCCGTGCGAACACACGCCCGTCGGAATCACGTACCGGTGCTCATTCTCGGCGCCAAAGACAACGAAGCTGCCCTCCGCGAAGCGGGTGCCGACGATGTTTTTGGCGAGACAATCAGTCCGGCGAAGCTCTGTGAGCGCGTTCGACTTCGCTACCAGCGCATCCTCGCCATCCGGCAGGGTTGCCATCCGGTGAGCAACCTGCTTGATCGCACGGCCACCCTCCGCGCCCTCGATCGAATGTTGGGCAACACCCAGCGCAGCGGAGAGCCCATGAGCGTGTGCATCTTCTTGATCGAAGGCACCCAAGTGGCCCGCGCTCGTTGGGGTAAGGCGGCAAGCAACATGGCTCTGCGTATGGTGGCCGATGGCCTAAACGCCGGTCTTCGCCTAAAAGACTTGGTGGGACAGGTGGACGGAGACACCTTCTTGATCGGCTTTCAGGGCTGTTCAGAACGGGTGGCTCGGAGCCGCATGGTCAACGTCTCCCGAGGCATCCAGTTGCGCCTTCACGGCGACCATCGTTTACGAGAGGTGTTGTGTCTCTTCGGTCTAGCGGATACCGAGGTGGGCCTGACCGGACTGGTCACCCGCGCCGATGAAGATCTTCGGTCGGTTCGACGGACGAGCACATGAACTCGGTGAACTTTAGGCTAAACGGGACCGACGGCGGCGCCCGGGCCACAACTTTCCAGCTTCCTCGCGGCGAAGTGCAAACGCCTCTGTATATGCCTGTGGGCACTCAGGGGGCGGTTCGCTCGGTGAGTTCTCTGCATATGGCCGATACAGGAACGCAGATCTTGCTGGCGAATACGTACCACCTGTCCCAGCGACCGGGCGAAGATCTGATCGCCAAGGCGGGGGGTCTGCATAAATTTATGGGCAGCGAGTTGCCGATGCTCACCGACTCCGGTGGCTTCCAGGTGTTCTCGCTGGACAAGGAGGTCGACGAGAAGGGGGTCACCTTCCAGTACGAGGTGGATGGCAAGCGCACGTTCTTGTCCCCCGAGCGTTCGATGGAGATTCAAGAGAAGCTCGGCGCCGACATCGCCATGGTCTTCGATGAGTGCCTGGCCTTTGGAACCGAGAAGTCCTACGCCGAACAGTCTGTCGCTCGCACCACCCGCTGGGAGCAACGCTGTAAAGACGTGCACAAGCGGCCCGACCAATCGCTATTTGGCATTGTTCAAGGTGGCTTTTGGCCCGACTTACGTAAACGTTCCGCCCAAGAGATTTGCGACATCGGCTTCGACGGTTACGCCATCGGCGGCCTGTCGGTGGGCGAGGGCTATGAGGTGATGTGCGAGGTCCTCGAGTGGACCACGCCGCATATGCCGGTCAACGCGCCCCGCTACCTGATGGGCGTCGGCCGTCCTCTCGACCTGGTCGAAGCGGTGGCTCGAGGTGTCGACATGTTCGACTGCGTCCTACAGACCCGTCACGCGCGCAGTGGCGTGGTGTACACCGGTCGCGGTCGCCTGCGGATGTCCGATCGTCGCTTCCGAAACGACTTTTATCCGGTGGATACCGAGTGTACTTGCTACACCTGTCAGAACTACAGCCGGGCGTACTTGAATCACCTGCTGCGCGTGGGCGAGGTGCTGTCGGCAACCCTGTGCTCCATCCACAATATCGCGTGGTTCCATCAGTTCATGGCTCGGATGCGGCAATCCATTCTCGAGAAGCGATTCGAGGCCTTTCGCCGCGAAGTGCACGAGCTGTACCCCCCTGGAAGCCCTGGCCAGTCCAACTCCAAACCCGCTTCCGAGGCCCAAGGCGGTCAAAAGTCGCGCAGCAAGCGTGGACGTGGTGGCAAAAAGCGTTAGAACGCGGGCGGAGGAATGTCAAACTTGGCTTCTGATGACCTGATCGAAATCGAAGGTGTGGTGCAGGAAGTCTTTCCTGGTGGCCACTTCCTTGTTGAAACCCAAGCGAACACCAAGGTGCACGCACACTTGGCCGGTAAGCTTCGTCGCTACCGCATCCGCGTTGTGCTGGGTGATCGCGTCACCGTAGCGGTGTCGCCCTACGACCTGACTAAGGGTCGAATCGTCTTCCGCCACAAGTAGGCGTACTCGGCAGAAGGTCCAAGACTTGGCCCTTCAGACCTGCACGTACATTCGTACGATGGGTCTTTGGGTTTCACGCGCGCCCTGGGGGCCACGATCTCGAGGCCACACCCCTCGTGGCGCTGGGGTGCAGCCCAGATTTCCGCCGATAACCCCGATTTTGCCGACATCACAGACCGCTCCAGCGCGACACCGAACGTAGCGCACCTTAGCGAGTCCACCCGGGGGGAGCTTTACCAGCGCCGCGGCCGATTTCAATCAACATGGCCACATGGACAGGGTCGTGTGGAATAGGGGCCCCGATCTCGAAGGCGCTTCACGCAAAGGTCATTGGGTCTGGATCATGGTTCCAGACCTGGGCTTTGTTGACATGGCCGCGACCACAGGAATCAACGCCAATCGAGAGTGGTTGGAAATGGATAGCCTGGGGCGATGGGCAGCCAGGAAGGCGACCTCAATCTAGACGGTATTCCGGACGTGTTCGTGGGCACCGGCGGCCCCCCAGCGGCAATGAGAACGAGCTGTGGATTTCCGCGGGCCTGCAAGACGTGATGGACGTCAATCTAGGCATCGTGACCATCCCCATCTACGAAGACAAGAGCTGCCTGATTTGGACGCCCGTGGTCGGCACCGAGGCGACGCCGTACCCCTATCGCACCCATGACCCATGGTGCCTGCATCGCCGATTACGACGGTGATAGTCGCCCCGAACTGCGGTACGTCACCGGCGGCCCGGCCGCTGGTGAAATGGTCCCGAGCTGATCGTAGGACTCGGGCGAGCGACCCAGATTCGCTTGGTAGAGCTCCGCTGGCCCGACGGCGGCGTGCAGCAGCTTGAGGTCAGCCAGGTCGACCCAAAGATGGTGGTTCACTAGGGGAACCGCTGACGAGTCGCTCGATTTGTAGAACGGCGAAGCGTAGGACGCTCCCAACCCGGTTAGGTCATCTCATGACTGATTTCTGGGCTCCGCTCCTGCGAAAGACGTGGCGTAAGTGGCGCGACGAGCAATCGTCTCGTCAAGGGGCGGCGTTGGCCTTCTACGGGATGTTCGCGCTCGCACCCATGCTGCTGCTGTGGACGTGGGCGATGGATCCGTTTTTAGGCGACCTGGCGTTGGTCGACCTTCGGTCCGCTCAATTGGGCGCGATGATGCCGGATGCATTGGTGGCTTCTACCGAGATTCTGGTTGACAACACCGACGATGTGGGCAAAAAAAGCTCGGTCGTTTTGGCCCTGTTTGCCCTGATCTATGCGCCCACGCGTGGGTTTCTACAGCTCCAAGGAACCCTAAATCAGATGTGGGGTGTGCTGGCGGTTCGCGGTCCGGGGCCATTGAATATGCTCCGGCGAAAGGGCTGGGCGATGTTATCGGTGGGCAGCACCTTTGCGCTGATCTCGGGCACCTTGGTCCTCAATGGGCTGTGGTTGACGGTGGCGAACCGCGCCGAGGGCCTTTGGGACCTGCCGGGATGGGTTCTTTTTGCGACGGATGGTACGGGTGCGACCACCTTGCTCTTCCTTTGTGTGGTGGCGGTGTTCAAGACCTTGCCCGACGTCGAGATCCGCTGGAAAACGGTGTTGGTGGGGTCGTTCGCGACCACCAGCCTGTTGGTCTTCGGCCGATTTGTGGTCACGGCGTACTTGTTAAATAGTAGCCGGGCCCTGGCGTTTGGCGCCGCCAGCTCGATCATCGCTTTGATGCTCTTCGCCTACTACGCGGCACAGATGTTGCTGCTGGGGGCTGCATTTACCTGCGAGTATGCCGCGGCCTGCGGTGACCCCATTCTCCCCGGCCCGGGGGCGGTGCGCGTTGAACGGGTACGACACGAGGGATTGGCTTTGGAGACTTAGGGGTTATGACGACGCCATGAAGACCCTTACGCTCGCAATCGCCCTGCTGCTCTCCACCTCCGCCTACGCGGGTATCTGGCCTGGAGACACCGAAGAAACCGGCTCCTGGAAGAAGCTGGAGCAAGGCGTCGCGCTTGTCGACCTCTCCGAGGGCAGCGGTCCGCCGGCCGAGGTCGGCGCGCGGGTGTCGGTGCACTACACGGGCATGCTCTCCGATGGAACCGTGTTCGACAGCTCGGTCGACCGCGGGGTCCCCTTCGAGTTCCGCATCGGCGACCATCAGGTGATCCGCGGCTGGGAAGATGGCGTGGTCGGGGCCTCGGTCGGAACCAAGCGCCGGCTAATTATCCCCGCCAGCCAGGGGTATGGCGATCGAGCTACCGGACCGATTCCCCCGGGGTCTACCCTGTACTTCGAGATCGAGGTGCTGGGTATTGTGCTGCCTCGTCGGGCGCCCACCCAGATGGCGGACAGCGACCCGGGCGACTTCAGGTCCGACAAGACCGGCCTGCTGCTTCACGACCTGCAGGTGGGTGATGGACGCAAGCCCGTCGAGGGCGAGCGGGTGTGCGTCGACTACCACGGTTGGATGGATGGTCAGCTGGTCGAACACACCTACGCCCGCGAGAGCTGTCAGTGGTTCCGATACGAAGAGGGCAAGGTGATCGATGGTCTCTACCTGGCAGTTCGTAAAATGAAGGAAGGCGGCGTGCGTCAGGTTCGCGTTCCGCCCGAGCTCGGTCACGGCAAAGACCACGAGAGCATCCCCGAACATGCCACGGTGATGTACGAAATTACGCTGGTCGAGGCTCGCCCCAAGTCGAATTAGAGGCTAGGGCCAGCTCCCTGCCAGTCTAGACGAGCGATGGTTATCTGTGGAGGTACGCCTGACGGCTTGGCCGTTAAGATGGGCAGACGGAGGCCAGCGTAAACGGCTGGTCGCGGAGCTTAGGCTACCCAGGCTTCGGACCGCTTCCACAGCTCGGTCGCTAGCGCTTCGTCTCGGGCCAGTCGGCTGGGCTTCTTCACCTTGCTCTCGTCATAGTACAGGCCGGTCTCTTTGCCGGCTTCGACCGAGGTGGCGCAGTACAGCGTGGTCAGGGCGCCGTCTTCTACAGTGAGCATGAACCGCTTGATCAACGACTCGAACGGCCAGGGTACTTGGCGCCACACATCGGATGCGACCACGCCGGGGTGAAGGCTGTATGTCGTGATGTTGCGGTCGGCCAGGCGCTTGGCGAGCTCTTTGGTGAACAGAACATTGGCCAGCTTAGACACGCCGTATTCCTTGAGGCCCGTGAGGCCCGTGGTCGGCTGACGCTGGGCATCCCAGTCGATGGACTTGGCTTCGTAGTGGGCCTTGCTGGCTACGTTTACGATGCGCCCTCCATCGACCACCCGATCGACCAGTAGCTGGGTGAACAGAAAGTGACCCAGGTGATTTACCCCGAAGGTGAGTTCGAACCCGTCGGCGGTGAGGCCCTTCGCGGCGGCGAGTCCGGCGTTGTTGACCAGCAGGTCTAGGGGGAGGTCGAGGGCTAGAAAGGTCTTGGCGGCGTCGCGAACCGAGTGAAGGCTCGACAGGTCGAGCGCCAAGAAGTGGACCTCGGCGTTTCCGGTGAGGCTGCGGATGTCGGCGACCACGGGCTCGGCCTTCTCTTTGCTGCGACAGGCCAGGTACACCTTGGCGCCCATGGCGGCGAGCTCACGGGCGGTGACTTCACCGATTCCAGTGTTTGCGCCAGTGACAATCACCGTCTTGCCCTTCATGCCGATCTGGTCGTAGCTCATCTCGCGCTCCTGTTGTTGGCTGTTAGATTGGGCACCGCGTGTGTTTCGGCAAGGCGAACGCGCGGATTCCGATGGATTGGCGCCGCTCCAACCGACCGTTCGGGGTAGGGTAGCCGCTTAGGAGGTCCGATGATTCGGCACCCGTGGTGGACTTGGATGTGGCGCGTGTACGACCGGTTGGTGCTGGCCGTGTACACCTTCTTTGTGACCCTTGCGGTGACAGGCCAGAGCTTCTTTGGTCAGCAGCGCATGTCTCACGAGAACGGAATAGCGCTGTCGGGGCGGCTGAAAGTCGTCGATAATCCAACGTTTCCTGCGCACAACTTCTTTCGTCCTGGGCTGGAGTTCAGCTGCCGCATGCGCCATGGTTCGGCCTCGTTCAAAGACGATGCCAAGCTGGTGGTTCGCTCGGCCTCGCTCAAGTTCCAAGACGACCACTTTGACTCGCCCTTTGACTTGATGATGAACAGCGGCGACATGCCATTGTTCTGGAACGCCCGAACTTTCGTGGAGTTCATGTGGGTCACTCTCCGTGGGCGCGGCAAGCAGTTTGTCAGCTACCTCAAGAAGTATCCGGTGGCCCAAGTGGGCGGCGGCAGTGCCGTTCGACGCAACCCCGACAGCTTTGGCGACATGGTCTATCAGACCAAGACGGCCCTAGGCTTCGTGGGGATGGACGGTGTGTTTCGGTATGTCCGCTACAAGATTGAACCCCTGGGTTTCGAACAACCCGAGGGCGGCCTACCCGACGACTTCGACCGCAATCACCCCTGGTTGCAGAACCCCTATCGCAACGAAAAACGAAACCGGAACTACTTGAAAGAGCAGCTTCGTCAGCGTCTAAACCTTGACCAAGAGCCCCTGCATTACATGCTGATGATGCAGCTGCGCGAGAAGCCGGTCGAAGCGCTCGAGCCTCAGTGGCTGTCCTGCGCGGTGCCCTGGGACGCGACCGAGACGCCTTGGCATTCGGTGGCCGAGATCCAAATGGTCCGCGCGCTGAACTACGAGCGCAGCATGTTGACCTGGTTCGACATGGGTAATCACCCCGACAGTCTACCGGTTCCCAAGGCGGTGTCGATCGACGATCCGCACTCGCTAAACCATCTGCGTTTGGCCTCTGTCTGGGCGCGTCATGCGCGGCTGTTTTCCTATCGGATCTGGGGCATACCGGCGGCCTTTGGTGACTCGCGAAAAGACGCCGACTGGCTAGGGGTTCCACCCCTGAAAGATCCCCCTGGAGATTCGCTTTAGGGCCATCTCCTGAAGCCACAGCCAACCGCGTTTTGCGGGGATCGGTGGGGTCGAGTGCGTCGTTTGATTCGCCCTACTTGCCGGTGCGCACGTCCACGCCCTCCCAGTCCTCGGGTACACCGTCGGCCGCGTTCCTCGTCGCCCGTTCTGCGTAGATGGTGGCTAAGTGGTCGGCCTGGGCTACCTTGGCGCATTGTTCAAAGCCCTTCTTGGCCCGTTTGAATTCACGGTTCATGAAGGCCTCTAGGGCCTCCCCGAAAGCAACGGCGGTCGTTTGCAGGGCATCTCGGTCGGCGTCGTTGCGAGCGTCGAGAATTTCGTGTACCTCAATGATGGATTTTCTACCTTCTACCTTTACTTTTCCTATGCTCCGCATGCGAAAGGTGGTGGGATCGGCCAGGCCAGACCGGGTGCGTTCGCTAATCAGGAAGGGGGTTTGGTAGGGTTTGGTGAGGCCTTCAAGGCGTGAGGCGGCGTTCACGGCGTCGCCGGTGACGTTGGCCTGTATGCGATCGGGGGAGCCAATGATGCCCAGCAGCACATCGCCCGTGTGTACACCGATGCCCATGTTCAGCGAGGCTCGTCCCGCCTTAACTCGGTCGATATTATACGCTTCGAGTGCCTTTTGCATGGCGATTCCGGCTCGGACGGCGCCATCGGGGTTATCGACGAATAAGGCCATGATGGCGTCGCCTATGTAGGCGTCGACGAAGCCGCCGTTGACCTGGATTGCGGAGGTCATTCGTGCCAAGTAACCGTTGATGAAGGCGAAGTTGTCCTCGGGGCTCATGGACTCCGAGAGCTCTGTAAATCCTCGGAGATCGCTGAACAAGATAGACACCGAGCGCTCGATACCGTGGCCAAGGCGAGCTTCCTCGATCTTCTCCACCCCCAGATGTTCGAGAAATTGACGCGGGACGAAGCGCGAAAAGGCCTCGGCTTGAAGGCGCTGGGCCTCGTACTGACGGGCGTTGATCAGGCTTACGACGGCCTGGCCTGCGATGGTCTCTAAGATCTGTGCGTGGACCGAGGTGAATACGCCGCGTCCTTTGTTGTTCTCGAGGACGACCTGACCGACGATCTCGCCGTGGTGCATGAGCGGCGTCACCAAGATGGACAGGCTGTTTTCGCTTCGCACATGGGCGTCCTTGGCGAACAGGGCGTGGCTGCTGGCGTCGTCCACGATGAGGGGCTGTTGGGTGCGTGACACGTAGTCGACGACCGAGGTGGGGATGGAGGCGTCGGCGGTGTGGGTGGCGGTCACTTCGCCGGCCTGGTTTATGGCGACCCGGGCTTGGGGTACAAAGTTTCGGCCTTCGCGGACCAGCAGGACGCCCACCCGGGCCCCGGCATGGAGCAACGCAAGCTCGGCCACCTTGGTGGCCAGCATGTCGATCTTGATCTCTTGGGCCACCGACCGGACTATTTCGAGGATGGGTTCAAGGTCTATCTGCTGCGTAGAGATGCTGCTTCCGTATGTGACCGACGAGATGCCATTGGCGTTAGAGGCGCTGGGACCCGACTGGCTGACGAATCGGGCGCTCGCGCCATAACGATGCCACAGTCGTTGGGAACGGACGGTGAGATGACGTGCGAATTCGAGGTGACCGAGGTCTCCGTGGATGCCCGCGGCTCGAGTGCAGGCGGAGGCTTCGAGGAAGCCATTTCCTGCAGCGCGAGCAGTGCTGATGGCATTGTGGAAGGCCGCCTGGGCCTGGCCATTACGGCCGGCAGCCAAGGCGCACTCGGCGTCGAGGAAGTGCTTATAGGGCAGGTAATCGTGCGCGTTTTGACGAGACCAGACGCCGGTGCGAATCTGGAGTACGCCGAGTCGTATGCGCTCCCTGACGCCGAGGGTTCCCAGGGCGCGCTTTCGACTTAGCAGCGCGGCGTACAGGGCCAAACATGGCTTGAGGTGGGCTTGGCCGGGTGCTTTGTCTTCGAGCTCGTACAGTCGACCCCACATGGTGACCGCGGTCTCTTCGTCCTCGAGTAGGAAGGCCAACCAACCCGCGGCACAGACGCCGCTGGCGATGGCCATCAGCTTGGACTCGGCTTCGAGCTGGGGCAGCAGCTCGGGAAAGTTTAGAATTTCGCCTGATAATTGACTTCGGACGTCCCCTGGGTTCCGCAGGTTCTCGATGGCCTGTAGCCAAACCTTGAGGGCGTAGACCGTCTGGTCTTGGCCCGACTCGAGGAGCGCCGGTAGATAGTCCTTGTACCGATTCTCTACCCAGTCCAGGCTGTGTCCGGCCATCAGATCGGTGGAGTAGGCCACGGTTCCGCAGTACACCGCGTTCTCGACATCACCGGCGTCTAAGGCGGGATGGTAGTGCGCCAGCGTCGCGGTAGCGCACTCGTGGAGCGGGTCCTTTGCGTGGCGGATAAAGCCGTGCCACAGCAGCCCGGTTTTACCGCGCAGGTGCACCGCCTTGCGTTGTTCGAGCAGGCGCATGGCTAGGCCGCCATACCGGTATCCACCGTCCACATCGCCCAATGCCGCGGCCAGGATCATGCCGTACAGGGCGTATCCGTAGGCGGTGAGGTCGGTGTTGCCGTGCTTGGCCGAGCTGTGCAGCATTTCGAAGGCGATGAGCGGGACCAAGTTGGGCATGCCCCAATAGGCGTTGGTGCTGGTCTTCATCAGCAGGTTCATAGACGCTAATGCGCCACGGTCGGTCATCTCGGGGCGGTTGAGGAGATCGACATCTGCTTGGCCGTACAGAGTCCATCGTATGCGGACCACACCGGCCAACACGTGTAGAGGCAGGGGATTTCGTGGGAGATCGACGTCGAAGTCGCGGGCCAGCACCTCGACCGCCAACTGAGTGGCTTCGACGTAGGCCTCGCTGGCGACTCCCATGCCGATGCGGATGTTGTGGATCGGCACCTTGGCGAATCGGTCGATGGCGTGGTCGAGGACGGCCTTGTTGTGCGGCTTAACCGCGGCGAAGTCGCCCTCGATGTACGCCAGATCGGCGGCTGCGGTGTGTAGGGCGAGGGCCAGTTCGCGGTGTTCGGTCCACGGCTGCTCGCCCAGGAGCTGTAGACCAGCGCTGGCGTACTTTCGTCCTGGAGCGGTGGCCATGGAGCGCTTGGCCCGCTGGGTAGCGTCTAGAAAGAGCTGTGCGGCGGCTACGGACTGCGCAGGATCAATAAGGCCGAGGCCGTGTGCCAAGTGGTCGGCGATGTCGATGATGGCGTCTTCGCCCCTTTGGCCCCACAGCCGCTGGCCAATCTGGTGGTGAAGCTGGGCCCGGCGCTCGTTGGAGAGGCCCTCGTGGGCGGCCTGCTGGACCCGGTCGTGGAGGAAGCGATAGCGAGGATTGACGCGGCTGACGTTCGTTTCTCGACTGTCGTCATCGAGAATGAACTTGTAGTGTTGGTCCAGGGGAACGACTAGCCCATCGTCGAGGGCGGGCCTGAGTTCGAGGGCGGATTGGGCCCACGAGGTGCGGCGAATAGCGGCGAGTCCTCCGAGGTCGAACTGCGCGCCCATGCAGCTGGCCAGCTCGAGGATGTCGCGCGTGTTCGGGACGAGATCTTGGACGCGCTTACTCATCAGTGTGGCGACGTTGTCAGTGATCTGTTCCTGCTGGATGTCGCTGATCTCCCAGGTCCACGATCTCCGCTGGATGTCGAAGTAGAGCAGCGACTTGCGATGCAGTGTCTCAAGAAACTGGCGCACGAAGAACGGGTTGCCATCGGTGCGTTTGTGAACGGTGGTGGCGAGGAGGCCCACGGCCTCGGCCTCTTGGTGCACTGTCGCTGCGATGAGCTCGGCGGTGTGGCCTTCAGAGAGTCGGTCGAGCACAATCGTGGTGCCTGCGAGGGCGCGGTCTTTGAGGCGAGACCGCAGAGCGCGAAGAGCGTGATCCGGCCCGACTTCTGCGTCGCGGAAGGCGCCGATGAATAGGATGTGGGCCAGCTCGCGGTCGATGAGCAGGGACTCGAGGAGCTGTAACGAGGCGAGGTCGGCCCACTGAAGGTCGTCGAGGGTGAGCACCAAGGGGTGTTCGGGGGTGGCGATGACTCGGAGAAATGTGCGGAAAGATTGGTTAAAGCGGTGCTTCGCCTCGGACGGGCTGACGGGTGGCGGGGGCTCTTGTTCGCCCAAAAGAAAGATGAGCTCGGGCACCACCTCGGTGAGCAGCGCGGCGTTTCGGGCCAGAGCGTTGGCGAGAGACCGGCGGAGAGGATCTAAAACCGCGTCTGGCTCGGTGAGTTGCTGCTGAACTATGGCGTTGAGGACGCCGATCCACGCGTGGTAGGGTAGGTCGCGGCGGAACTGGTCGAACTTGCCCTCGCAAAGCCAGCCTTTGTCTTTAGAGATAGGTCGATGTACTTCTTGGATTAACGCCGACTTCCCAATACCAGGGGCACCAGAAATCCACAGGGACTCGGTGTTGCCGACCTTTACGCGTTGATAAGCGTCGAGCAGGATCTGCTTGTCTTGGCTGCGTCCGAAAAGAGTGTCCGGGAGCCGGAACTGGGTGGGAATGTCGCGGGTGGCCAGCGGAAACGGCTTCAGTTGATCCACCTGCAGATCAACGAGGCAGCGCTCGAGGTCGTCGGCGACCCCTAAAGCGGTTTGATAGCGTTGGGCAGGCTCTTTTCGGAGTAGCCGGTGAACAATATCGGCCACCACTTGGGGCACCTGGGGGACGATCTGGCGGATAGGGGCCGGGTCGCGCGCCAGGTGTGCATGTAGCAGAGCCCGGGGGTTGGTCTCGGGAAAGGGCGTCCGGCCTGTGAGCAGCTCGTACAGAGTGGCGCCCATGGCGTACAGGTCGGACCGGTGGTCGACGCTGCGGTTCATGCGCCCTGTCTGCTCGGGCGCAATATAGATGAGGGTGCCTTCGATGAGGGGTACATCGGTCGTGGTGGCGGTCTCTTGGCTGAGCTGGGAGGCGATCTCTAGGTCGATGAGCTTGACCAAACCGCTTTGGGGATTTTGGACGATGTTGGCGGGCTTGATGTCTTTGTGAGTGATTTCGTGGCTATGAAGATGGGCTAGGGCAAGAGCAATCTGGCCGCTAATGTGTAGGAAGGAGGCCAACTCCAACGGCTTGGGACGGTGATCGAGGCTCTGGGCGCCGTAGTCTTCGGTGACCAAGGCCATTTGTTGCCCATGAACCTCGAGACAGAGGTGCGGTACGACAAAGTCGCCCTGAAGAAGCTGACCGAGGCGGAGCGCCCGTTGCATACCAGCGAGCTGCCGTTCGGACGGGTAGTCATCGGCGGAAAACTTTACGATCACCGGACGCTTTTCGGCGTTCAGGCCGCGCCATACACGACTCCGCGGTGAGCGATAGATGAGTTCAGTGAGGGTATAGCCAGGCAGCTCGGGAGCGAGATCTTCATTGGCGCCACATATCAATGCTACGGCCCACCCGCTTGGGCTGTAAATACCACTAGGGAACGTCTAATGTATTGTTTCGATCGTTAATGTCTTTACCAACTTTGGCGATCGTGGCTCGGAACCGGTCGACGGCTGCGCGAGCGGGCTGACATTCGGCGAAGAAGTCGTCGTCGTAGGTGCCCAACGGGAACTGGGTCTGGTTGCTGAGCAAGTGGACTAGGGTGAGCTGCTGGCCAACCTCGGTAATCGGTGGAAGTGCGTAGACGAAGTTGGCCTCGCTGCGAGGCGAGTTGTCGGTGGGCGGTGGCAGGTAGAGCGCACCTGGCGCGTTGGGAATCCAGCCGAAGACATCGTACTGGCCGTTGTTTACGGCAGAGTGTTCGACGCTGACGGTGAAGATGATCTGGGTGATCATCCGATGCAGCTGCTTGAAGCTAGTGATCTTACCGCCCTTAAATGGAAGCCCCTTGAGCGAGGTGCCGAGCAGCTCTTGGACCCACGCCTGCAGCTCGGTGTCGGCGGTGAGGTCATTGGGGGTCTTGTAGAAGACGCGGAGCATGTCGTTCACGTAGGCGCTGATCGCCTGGTGATAGGCCCGGGCGTCGTCGCGGTAGTGGTAGTTGGGCATGTCGTCGTTTGTGGAGACGCCGCGGCGGGTGAGGTCGGCCTCAAACTCCCAGTATTCAAAGGACCAGTTGGCGTACTCGTTGGCGACTAAGTCGAGTCCGCCGTTGGACCCGACGGCGATGGCCTTGTCGATGGGTCCCCCGGGCGCAATGAGCACCGTGCGCGCCTCGTGGTTGATCTCGAGGGTGTCGGTGAAGTGGGGCTGGAGCAGCACGTGTAGCGGGTGCTCGGCGGGGAGGCTGCGGCAGGCTGCGACCCAGAAGGTCTCCATGACCAGGTGAGTGCGGGTAAGGTGAGCCACGGTTTCGTGATAGCTGGCGTCTGCTGCCTGCATATGAGCACGAGCGAGGAGCCAGGTCCACTTGGGATCGTTAGGCGTGAAGATGTGCTTGGCTTCGGTGGGGTCTTGGCCGAGTTGAATGGCCAACGGCATCAGTCGACGCCGGTTATCGAGCCAAAACAGCGCGATGGGCGCGGTGAGGAAGCGGCCGTACACCAAGGGAATGCCGTCGAGGGCGACGTAGTCGCACACAAACAGGCGGCCCTCGGCGAGCAAGTCGTTGAGGGTGTGGCCGTCTATGAGTTTACCGAGGTGCTCGTTGGTGAGGGGGAAGTTACCGGGCAGCTCGGTGATCCGGTGGATCATGGTGGGGTTGATACCGTCTAGGCGCTGGCGGGCGAACTCGGCGTCGTGCGACCAGCGTTCTGCGGTGCTGGGTATCTTGCGCAGGGGGTAGTAGCGATTGAAGCTGGCGATGGTATTGGTGTGGCCGCGGAGGCGAAGAACGGCCGCCAGGGCCATGTCGGCCACGCTCTCTTCGACGTCGAGCTTCCACAGGTCGCTCTTCTTCTTGTTGAAGAGCTCGGCGGGAGGCACGTCTTTGACGTAGGGCGGCTGCCCCGGTGCGTGTACCCACTCGTACGCCTGACGCTGAGAAAACAGCGAGCGAGAACGAGAAAGTCGCTGTGAAGCGCTGGCATTTTGAGGCAGAACCGGCCCCATTTAGACCTCTGGGTGGCAGATAGACCAGGAGTATAGGGGAGGTACATGTTCCCAGTCGCGGTTTGATGCGGCCGGCTATGGAATTGTCGAAATTTTTGGGGATGGAAAATCGTCTTACCATTCAGGATAGGAGTCTTTCCCTAGGCTATTACGAATTTCATCTTTAACCTAGCCAAGGGCCGGGCGCCAAGAATCCGAATGGGTGCACCTACGCAATTGGGGCGTTGAAGAAGGCCTACGGTTTTGTACGGCGCGAAGAGGTCACCAAGGTTCACGCCATTGCTGCGGAACCTCTCGGCATTGGCCTTACTTTTGGTCAATAGAGGGTTCGAAGAACGCTCGCAATTGCTTGTGTCCTCCCTCCAGGCCTTCTCCAAGGTCAAGCTCCGCGGACCGGAAGTGGACGGTGAGCGCGCTGTGGCGCATATACATGTTGGCCTCTCTTTGAAAGGCGCTTGGCGTCAAGAGAGCCGTTTAGGGGTCTGAAAGCCCCATTTAATCGTGCAAGCTGCCGGCGCTATTCTATGCTAACCGCCAGCGTGTACCTCGGTTTTTACCGGTTCGGCTGACACAGCCCATGTTCTCGAGTTGGACCAAGACGGCAAAGACGCGTTGCCGGTTTGGAGAGTTGTCGAGTTCGGCTCGGATTTCGCTGGAGGCGACGGGTCGACCCGCATTTTCTTCGGCTTGAACCAGTGCGTTAATCAGGTCTTCGAGGAGCTGACCTGCGACTCGCCGTTTTGCGGGTGCTGCTGGCTGGGCAATGGTGGTTACCGGTGCTTTCGCGGTTGCTTTTACAGAAGTTATGTCCACACTGCGAGGCTGGTTTGGCGGGATAACTACGACGGG